>JBBJNV010000001.1 GCA_037721215.1 Gemmatimonadaceae bacterium | reverse complement strand
GGATCGTCGAGGTTGAGCTCGAGATGCTTTCGAGCGGTGTCGTACGCACGTCTCGCAGCACTGCCTGCGCTGTCGGCCCGGTGAAAGGTTTTCGGCCAGAGAGCATTTCATACAGCATGCACGCCAGGCTGTATTGATCGCTCCTCCCGTCGATGATTGTTTCCCCCGCCGCCTGCTCCGGGCTCATGTACGCGGGCGTGCCCACCATCATGCCCGTCTGTGTCAGCGTGTCGCTGGCGGCGAAGGTGACCGCCTTTGCGATACCGAAATCCATCACCACCGCCTCACCTTCCTGAAGCATTACGTTCTCGGGCTTGATGTCCCGATGGACAACGTCCTGCCGATGCGCGTAGTCAAGCGCCGAAGCGGTGCCGCGACAGAGCTGGAGCGACTCCTCGAGCGGCACCTTGCCGTCGCGCAACAGCCGGTCTCGAAGCGACTCGCCTTCGACAACAGGCATCACGTAAAAGAGAAATCCGGCGGCTTCGCCCGAATCGAACAGTGGAACGATACGTGGATGGTTCAGGCGTGCGGCGAGCTTTATCTCGCGTAGAAACCTGTCGGGCCCAAGAGCGGAGCTGAGCTCGGAGTGCAGGACCTTGAGCGCGACGCGCCGATCATGGCGAAGGTCAATGGCCAGAAATACCGTTGCCATGCCGCCACGGCCGAGTTCCCGGTCGAGGCGATAGCGAGAAGACAATGCGGACTCGAGCCCTGGGTGCAACTGAATCTCCGTATGAAACGCGTGGCGGCCAAAGGTACGCGGCTGCTCAGGCCGCGGCCAGCGATGCGAATCCGTGAAATTCCTGGCTGCGCCCAGAATAGTTCAAGTAGGCCACTTGCACGCTCCGCTTTGAGTATTTATACATTCTGTGTGCATAATAACTCGGTTTCTCCGCTTCCCTTCACGCCGGCTGCGCTTTCTCCAGATAGCCCCCGCCCGCACATTCGGGCCGCCGTAGAAAAGGACGCAGACCGGATCGCGACGCTGATCGCGTGCTACATCGCCGACGGGCTAATGCTGCCGCGAACCACCAGCCGCATCGCGCTCGGCATCGACAACTACATCGTCGCCGATGCAGATGGAGAAATTGTCGCCTGCGCTGCACTGGAGGAGTACTCGCCGTCGCTCGCCGAAGTCGCATCCGTCGCCGTCGCCCGATCGCACCACGGTTCCGGACTAGGCTCTCAAGTCGTACTCGGCGTCGAACGTCTTGCCCGCGCACGCAACATCGGGGAGCTGTTCGCGCTGAGCCTCAGCGAAGGATTTTTCTTTTCGCTCGACTACACTGCGAGCGACATCTTGAACTACCCCGAAAAACAGGCGCGTTACGACGCAATGATCGCTGTCGGGTACGCCATCGTGCCGAAGCCCTGCTTCAAGAAAGTGCTCGGTAATTCATGGGAGCTTCCACAACTGGTTCCCAGCGCGTTCGCCACCACGCAGCCGGCTCGCCGCGCGAGCTGACAGATTCAGCCCGCCATGGCGGGAGATTCCGACCGCGAAGCCCGCGCCGTCTTACGTATTCGTCCTCGATCCTCAATAAGTCGTCGATCGTCAATTGCCGTTGGTCCTGGATCCGAACGTGTCCTCAATCCTCAATCCGCGCCCCTGATTTCGCCTGAGGGCGCCGCTATCTCCCGCGCGAAAGCGATATAGTCCGTAGGAATCGGCACGCTCCCCGCCTTTCGCAGCGACGTGGCGATCTGCCCACGGTGATACATCCCGTGCAGCGCGACGTGAATGAGGATATCATCGAGCGCGGTGGCAAATTCAACCCCGGCGGTGTTGCGATAGGTGATCAGCTCCGCGAGCCTGGACGCCGATGCGTCGCGCAACACCATGCTGAAACCGTGCGTGTTCTTCTTCGCCAGATCTGCGCAGTCGTCAAGCGACATCTCCGGCCACAACGCAACCCTCTGCTTCAGCCCGCCGATCCGCGAAAGCCAGACGTGCTCGGCGGCAATCAGATGTGCGTAAACGTTCGATGATTCCGGCGGCGGAGAGGCGCTGCGGCGCAAGCTCGCGAGCACACGCCCATCTGCCCACTCCAGGTGTTTGTAAAGTCGAACCAGATGGCTTGTCATCATTGAAAGCTATCTTTCTTCGCATCCCCGGGCACGCTGGCGCTTGCTGCGACCTGCGTCGACATGCTTTTTACGGAGCGCTGCCAGAGCCGCACCGGCATTGTCTCGTTCATCGCCCCTGATATTCAGTTATCTGTCAGACTCAGCATATGGATGAAATCCGCATGACCCAGGCAGAGTTTATTGCCGACGAGATTGGCCGGGCATTGCGCGGGGACGCATGGCACGGTTCGTCGCTGAACGAGCTGCTCGAGGGGGTGACTGCCGATGAAGCCATACAGCGTCCCATACCGGTAGCGCACAACATATGGGAACTGGTGCTTCACCTCACTTCCTGGTCCAACATCGCGCTTCGGCGTATCGCTGGCGGACAGGCACAGCCGTACGAAGATGAAGATTGGCCACTTACCGGAGAGCTCTCCATGGTACGGTGGGCTGCCGCCCGTGAAGAATTGACCGAGAGCCACGAGCGGCTGCGAGAGATCATCGTCGCGCTGAGTGATGCCCGCCTCGCGGATGACGCGCCGCAGAGCACCCGAAGCGTCGCGATGATGCTGCACGGCGTCGCGCAGCACGCGGCCTATCACGGGGGGCAGATCGCGCTTCTCAAAAAAGCTATAACACCATTTCACAGACGAGTGGCATTGTGAACACTGTTCTACGTACCCGGCCGTCCCCCGATGAACATCCGCAATACGCGGCAGCCTACATTGCGCGCGTGCCCGACGGCGATGTGCTGGACATCCTCGCAAGTCAGATCGCCGAGACGTCGGCGCTGATCAGGGAACTGCCCGATGAGCGAGGTGACCATAAGTATGCACCCGGCAAGTGGAGCATCCGCGAAGTCATCGGCCACCTGTCGGATTCTGAACGGGTGTTCACTTACCGCGCACTGCGCTTCTCCCGCGCCGACACCGCTCCCCTGGCGGGTTTTGATGAGAACGATTTCGTCCGTGAGGGGCCGTTCTCGCGAGTCAGTCTAGTCGACCTGGCCGATGAGTTCGAGCATCTGCGAAAGGCCACGCTGCATCTGTTCCGGAACCTCGACGACACGGCCCTCATGCGCCGCGGATCGGCCAACGGGGCCGAGACGTCCGTACGCGCGCTGGCTTTCATCTGCGCTGGTCACGAGAGCCACCATCTCCACATACTGCGCACTCGATATCTATGACCATCAATCGCCGCACGTTTGTCCACCGGGCAGCAGCCACCGCGGCTGGGTTCGGTATTCTCCGCACTACTCAGGCATGTGCACCGCCGACGCCCGCCACTCCGCCGACCCTGCTCCCAGGCACATTCACCGGGCTGCGCGACCGCTACTTCCTGTATAATCTCGAGCGCAATCCGGTAGTCTCAACATATCTCGGCGGCGACGGATACAGCGCAACGCTGTCTAATGCCAACGCCCGCCTCCGTGATTACACACCGGCCGCGATCTCGGCCGAGCTTCGGTTTTACAGAGATGTACTGGCCGCGATCGGCCGGGTGGCGATCCCGACACTGACGCCCCGCGATCGTGCCGATCATGAGCTGATGTCGGCACAACTTGCGTTTCTCATCCGCCAGGCTGCAGACCTTCGCTACCACCTGCGAGCCGTCGACACGTATGTCGCTGAGCCCTTTCGTGGAGTGGATTGGCAGATTCAGCAGATGCTGTCACTTCCAGGCGGATTGCTTGGACGCGAGGATGAGTGGCAGCTCGTGGTTTCGCGCACCCTCGCAATCCCGGCATACCTCACGGTCGCGCAGGCGAACCTGCTCGCTGGTAAACGCGCGGGAATCCTTCCCGACAAGCGAATGGTGCAACGTGACGGAATCAGCGGCAGCCGGGACAATGCCACCTACTTCCGCGAAACACTGACTAAAACGGCGCAGCAGTTCATTGGCGCGCGCGCATTCGCGCCCGGGATGCTCGCGCAGATTGGCGGCGCCGGCAATGCCGCGGCGGCAGCGTGGGAACAGTTCGCCGCTTTTTTATCTCAGACTTTCGACGCCAACGAAGCACCGGACAGATTCGCGGCCGGCGAGCGGGAATACGAATGGCGTGTGCGCAATGTGCTTCGCGATCCGCGCAGCCCCGCCGAGCTTTACGAATACGGCGCTGCCCAGGTTGCCCTGTATACGGGCAGGATCGTCGGTGTTGCACGCAGTTTCTCCACTGAAGCGAAGCTGAACCTGCCCTTCGCTACCGAGGCGGATCGCTATGCGAGCGTACGCCGAGTGATGGATTTCCTGTCCAAAGATTCACCGAAAGACGATCTCCAGCTCTTCAAGTGGTACCGGGACGCGGGTACGCGTGCGGTTGCATATGGGCGCGAGCACAAGCTGTTCGAGATTCCCGCGTCCTATCAACTCGAGGTCCTGCCAACGCCGCCCGTATTGAGAAGCACGATCGACGCGGCATACTATCCAGCTCCCCCATTCAAGAAGGGCGGTGCCGGCCGGTTTTACCTCACGCCGACAGGCAACGATCCTGCGGCCCTCAAAATCAACAACTTCGCATCCGTTGCAGACACGGCGATCCACGAGGGTTTCCCGGGCCACGACTGGCACTATCGCTACATGAGTGAACACGCAGCGGAAATCTCCAACATTCGCTGGCTCACTCCGGGAGGCGTCGAAGACTCGTCATCGATGTGGAGTGACTCGATGGCCGCCGAAGGCTGGGGGCTATACGCCGAGGAGCTCATGGCCGAGCCGGTGCCGAATCATCCCTATGGGTTCTACAACGCCGGAGAGTATCTCTACGAGCTTCAGGGGCAGCTTCTGCGCGCCGTCCGCATCCGCGTCGATGTGGGTCTGCACACGAGCCGTATGAGCTTCGACGAGGCTATCGATTATTTCACTGAACATGTGTCCTTCACGCCCGGAGCAAGACTGCGCGCCGCGACGGACCCGACCGCGCGCGCGATCACTGATGGTGCGACGCGCGCGATCTACCGGTACTCCAAGTGGCCCACCCAGGCCATAACCTACAACCTCGGCAAAAATGCAATCGTTGAGATGCGCGAGGCATGCAAAGCACGCATGGGTTCCGCGTTCTCGGCCCGGGAGTTCCATGAGCGGTTCATGCGTGAGGGTACCATCCCGGCCGCCTACGTGCGTGAAGGATTTCTGAATCAGTGCGGGTCACCTCCAGGTTGAGCAGATCACTCGGACGCGGTTAAGCTGGTGACGTCTCGCCGCGATTTTCTTTCGGGTATGGTGGCCACCGGGGTCGCCTCGAACGCCGTGTTCCGCGACAGCGGAATTGCACGGCCTCCGGATAACTCCGAATGTCTAAACTACAATCGATGAGATCGACACGTTCGCTGACAAGGTGACTCAGGCGATCAGAAAGGGTATTACATAGAAAAAGAGGCGGGCCAGAAAGCCGCCTCTTTTCTTCGATCTAATCCTTTCTGGTCTTGCTTCCCTTGGGCCGGCCACCCTTGCGGGCCGCCTTGCCGTCCTCGATCAGCTGGTCGAACGCGGCCTTCGCGTCCTTCATCAGCGCTGCATGCGTCGCGCTGCGATCGCGCTCGGCGCGCTTCTTTTCCATCTGATAAAGGGCCTGAGGCGTCTTATTTATCATAAAGACTTCACCATCCATTTTGTGTCCGGTGCATATGTTGTCAGCGCCCCGCGCGGCAATTGCCGACGGAGCGCTAGTATTGAATCAATATAGTCAATTTGTGACCGCTTTGGGAGTGGGCGACGAGGGTCGCCTGGACCATGATATACGATGACCGCTGCTTTGCAGAACACGACAGTCTGTCTCACGTTGAGACTAACACCTGCCCCAACCTGTTTACACTCGGCGCAGCTCAGGAAATCTCCAGAACGCCCATGCCGCATAACAAAGCATTACCACCGCGCCGGTGCCGATTGCCCACTGCACGCTTGTAGCGCGCGCAACCGCCCCGGCTATCAGCGACCCGATCGGCGTGAAGCCCACGTACACGAACACGTATGCCGCCATCACCCGGCCGCGAAGCTCGTCCGGCACGACGGATTGCAGAATTCCGTTCGCCAGAGCGCCATTGATGAGCATCGTCAACCCGAGGAAAAGCAGCACTCCGGCAGCGACCTCAAACACGTCGACGATGGCGAAAATCATCAGTAGCAAGGCGAACGAGAGCGCTGACGCCATGAACAGCCGCCCCCTTCGGATACGGGCGCTCAACGCAGCCAGCGCCAGCGCGCCGGCCAGGGCACCTACTCCCACGAAGGTAACGAGCAACCCGTAGCCGCTGGCGTTGGTGCGCAATACGTCACGCGCCAGCACCGGCATCAATGTCAGGTACTGAAATCCGAAGATCGAATAAATGGCAATGATGCCCATCAAACCGGTGACTTCGCGTTTCGATCTGATATAAGCGAGCCCTTCCTTGAGCCCTTCAAAAGCAGCCACTTCGCGTTGCGCCGGGATGAACTTCGGAAGCCGGATCGCCAGAAGGCATCCGATCACGGCGATGTAGCTCAATGCATTGATCCCGAAGCACCATGCCAGTCCGGCCCCGGCAATCACGGCGGCGGCGACCGACGGTCCGATGATCCTCGCGAGATTGAAGCCACCGGAGTTCAGCGCGATTGCGTCGACGATGTCGTCCCGCCCCACGAGATCGACGATCAGCGATTGCCGCGCCGGTATCTCCACTGCGCTGATGAGACCGTTTACCAGCGCAAGAGTGATCAGCACCGGAATGTTGATGTGGTTCGTCCATACAAGCCACCACAGAATCGCGGCCTCGACCGACAGCAGGACCTGAGCGATCGTCACCAGCTTCAGCTTGTCGCGGCGGTCGACAAGCACGCCGGCATATAGCGAGAACAAAAGTATTGGCAGCGACCCGGCGGCACTCACCAGCCCGACGATGAACGCGTCGTTGGACAACTGCAGCGCCAGCCACCCCAGCGCCACCTGATGCATCCACGTCCCGATAAGGGATACCGTCTGCCCCATCCAGAACAGCCGAAAATTCCGGTGCGCCTGCAGCACGCGAAACGGGTTCATCGGTTCTCTAATGGGTGGCATTCTTGGGGGATAATATCGTCAAGGCGCCATCCGAACGTTGCGCCGAGCGCCCCTGGACTTGCAGTCCTTCACCCTTCCTCCTTCCCGAACGTCGCCGCAATGTATTATTCAGCATGCGGTCGCATACGTACTCCAGATTCAGCCCGGAAATGGCAGATGCCGTTGACCTTCAGGCACTGCTTGGCAAACTCGCCGACTTTCTGTTGCAGTCCGGGTTCGCCGGCGGGCAACAGTTCGATCCGTGGGGAGATTTCTACGACGAACCCGATCGTTCGGTTGAAGCGCTCAAGCAGGCGATTCTCGATGCACTCATAGATAGCGGACAATTCACCCCCGAGCTGCTGAAAGCCCTTCGCGGTGACGGCACTGAAGACGCCGAAGAACAGCTTGCGAAGCTGCTCGACGATCTCGTCAAGCGTCTGTCCGCCGAGGGCTATCTCAACACAGATGCTCCACCGCAAATGCCGGCCGGTCATCAGCAGGTTACCGGGCCAGGTGGACTCGCGCACGAGGCCTCGAAGAGTGTGCAGTTCAATCTCACTGACAAGGCGATCGATTTTCTCGGCTATAAATCGCTCAGGTCGATACTAGGCTCACTCGGAAAGTCGAGCTTTGGGAGTCACGACACACCTTATCTGGCAACGGGCATCGAAGCAGATGGATGGAGCAAGCCATACGAATTCGGCGATGTTCTCAACATCGACGTCAACGAGACGCTCCTCAATTCGCTGGCACGGACGGGTTCGCTCGAAGTGCCGATGGATCTCGACTACAGTGATCTGATGGTGAGGCAATCCGAGTACCGGTCATCGTGCGCTACGGTGCTGATGCTCGACACTTCGCATTCGATGATTCTGTACGGCGAGGACCGTTTTACTCCGGCCAAGAAAGTTGCGCTCGCTCTTACGCATCTCATCCGCACGCAGTTCCCTGGCGACACGCTTCGTGTGGTGCTGTTCCACGATTCCGCGGAGGAAATTCCGCTTGCAACTCTGCCGCAGGCGCAGGTGGGGCCTTACCACACCAACACTGCCGAGGGTCTCAAGCTCGCCCGGCGTATCCTGATGTCGCAGAAAAAGGACATGCGGCAGGTGGTAATGATCACTGATGGCAAGCCGAGCGCCCTGACCCTGCCCAATGGGCAGATCTACAAGAATTCGATGGGGCTGGATCTCGCGGTTGTGAGCGAGACACTGAAGGAGGTCGCAAATTGCCGGCGGTCGGGGATCATGATCAACACCTTCATGCTCGCTCGCGACCGCGCACTCGTGGAGTTTGTCAAACGCGTCTCCGAGATCAGCCGCGGCAAGGCGTACTTCACCAACACCATGACGCTTGGCCAGTTCATCCTGATGGACTTTCTCCGGAAGAAGACGCGCCAGGTTTCGTAATTCGTAATTCACGCAGAGGACAAGCTTGCAACGGACCATTCCTTCGTTCCCTCGAAAAAGGCAGGTGGTGTTACCGGGCACGGCTGCCATAGCGCTTCTTCTGCTCGCTGCCTGCGTGAGATTATCCGTAACCCCTTCCGGTACCGTGCCGGCTCGCGCGAGCGGACCTTACGACATCCTGATCACGAATGCACGCATTGTCGATGGGACTGGTAATCCCTGGTACCGAGGCAGTGTAGCCACGGCTGGTGATCGCATCGCGTATGTGGGAGTATCGCTGCCGGGCCAGACCGCGCGCCGTGTTATCGATGCCAAGGGACAGGTGGTTTCACCCGGGTTCATCGATATGCTCGGCCATTCCGAAGGTTCGATCCTCCGCGGGCCGCACGCTGTATCGAAAATCACTCAGGGAATTACCAGTGAGATCACCGGCGAGGTGACTTCAGCGTGGCCGAACTATTCGAAGGGAGAGGCGCCGCCGGCAACGCAGGGGTGGAGATCGCTCGACGGGTATTTCCGGGAGCTCGAGCGGCGCGGGGCAGCGATCAATCTCGGCACTTACGTCGGTACCAGCTCGGTGCGCCGCGCAGTGATGGGTCTCGAGAAGCGCTCGCCCACACACATCGAGATGGCGCAGATGGGCGCGCTGGTCGACTCGGCGATGCGCGATGGCGCTATGGGACTCGGCACGGGGCTCATTTATCTCCCAAGCACTTTCTTCACGACAGACGAGCTGATCGCGCTCACTAAATATGTGGTTCCCTATCGCGGCGGTTACGCGACGCACATGCGAAGTGAAGGCGCCGGTCTGCTGGAGGCAGTGCGCGAAACCATCAGGATTGCATCGGGTGCCGGAACCTGGGCGCAGATTCGTCACATCAAATCCCGCTCGGCCGCACAGATGGCGCAGGCGCTTGGCATCATCGACTCGGCGCGGAAGGCAGGCATCGATGTCACCGCCGATCAGTATCCGTACATCGCGAGCGGTACCGGACTGTCGGCAATGCTCAACACCTGGGTGCAGGAGGGCGGCAGTGATTCGATGGTGACCCGCCTGCGCGAGCCAGCGGTGCGAGCGCGGCTGAAGACCGAACTGGGCGAGGACTCAGCTGCCGGTATCAGAACAGCAGAGCGCACTATGGTGAATTCGGTTTCAGCCGATTCTCTCAAGCGATTTCAGGGAATGCGGCTCACCGATATTGCGAAAGCATGGGGGAAGGCCGATGCCTACGACGCTGCCTTCGACCTGTTGATCGGCGACCGTGGCCGCACGAGTGCCATCTACTTCTCGTTCAACGAGGATGCGCTCCGGATGGCGATGCAGAAGCCGTGGGTATCCGTCGGGCAGGATGCGGGTGCAGTGAGTCCCGATTCAGCCGGCAGATTCGGCGAGCGCGGACATCCGCGGGGCTTCGGAACATTCCCCCGCATTCTCGGGCGTTACGTGCGTCAGGACTCGGTGATCACTCTCGAGTTTGCGATCCGCAAGATGACATCACTGGCCGCACAGAGGGTGGGACTTCACGATCGAGGGCTGTTGAAGGCGGGCATGTATGCCGACATCACTGTCTTCGACGCGGAGACCATCATCGACCGTTCGACGTATGAACAGCCACAGCAATTGTCGACTGGCGTGAGCTACGTGATGGTGAATGGCGTGCCGGTGGTGGACAATGGGAAGGTCACATCGGCGTTGCCCGGCCGCGCGCTGAGGGGGCCTGGTTACTTGCAGCGTGTGAGACGCTAGGCATCCATAACCGCTTGCCCGGCGTAACAACTGTGCAGATCACCAACTCGTCCGCCCGAAAGAAACCCTCTGTCTGGAGTTGCCGTGCGAAAATCTCTGTTGCTCACCGCTGTCATCGCGTTCTCTGCCGCCGCATGCGGTGGGGATTCCACGGCTCCCAGGACTGGCGATAATGGGGGCGGGGGCGTTGGAAGCCCCGGGGGCGGAAGCGTTCAATGTCCGGCGAACACTATCTGCATGACTGGCGTGAGGTTCAGCCCGACCACGCTGACGGTCGCCCGCGGGACTGCGATTACCTTCCTCAACAACTCCGGCATCCTTCACAATGTGCTGTTCGGTGCAATCCGGTCCCCCGGTGTCACCGACATTCCAAATCACTCATCGGGCAGCAACGATCGTGTTTTTTCAGCAGCTGGAACGTGGGAGTTCGTCTGTTCCCTCCATTCGGGAATGGTCGGGCAGATCGTGGTTCAGTAGAGGGCCGCCGACGAGCGCGTCACGTCACGTCCACGTTTAACATCATCCCGAGGTCCTCATGCTGGAGGTTGTGGCAGTGCAGGGGGAACACCCCGCGGTATCGATCGAAGCGCACCAGAACCGTCACCTTTTCCAGCGGCATGAGCAATACGGTGTCTTTCCAACCGCGTTCATAGGGATAGACCGTGTTGCGGCCACCGACGCGGGATTCGATCTGAAACTGTGTACCATGCAGGTGCACTGGATGGGGAAGCGGGCTGTCATTCAAAAAAATCCATCGCTCGACCTGCCCGAGAGGGATTCGCTCGTCGATTCTGTCCATGTCGAATGAGACGCCGTTGATCAGGTGCATCTCCTTCTGGTTGCTACTCCGGAGCAAAAACGCCCGGTCCGAGACGGCGGCGGCGAGGGGCGCAACGTTTGACAGCGTCGCAGGAAGCGGCCGCTCGATTCCACCGCCTCCTTCGGTTCGCAACAGCTCGAGCAGGTCCATCTCCGCGCCTTGGGTGAAGCTTCCAGTGGACGTGGTCGCCATTTCGAACGGCAGTGACTTGAGCATCAGCCGGCTTCCCACCTTTACGGAGGCGAAATCGACCAGGAAATCGACACGTTCTCCCACACCAAGAAAGATGCTGTCGACCTGGGCAACAGAAGGAAGCAGTCCTCCATCGTTCCCGATGACCAAGAAAGGCGCACCGTTGGAAAGTCCAAGGCGATACACCCGGGCCTGCGAACCGTTAAGCACGCGAAAGCGATAACGGCCGCCGATAACATTCAGGCTCGGCATCCTTGCTCCGTTTCCGAACGCCACATTACGCAATATTCCAGCATGCAGGTCGGTATCTGAAGGCGCGTAGTCGAATGCCTTGCCCGCATCGCCGTCCCTGTCCTGGAGCAGAAGCAGAATCTCCCGCTCCCCCTTGGGAAGACCGAGTGAATCCTCCTCCTCGTCGCTGATAATGAAGAATCCCGCAAGGCCGCGGTGAATCTGCGCCGCAGTGCGGCCGTGTGGATGAGGATGATACCAGAATGTCCCTGCCCGCTGGACAACCGGAAACCGATAGTCCAGCGTCGCGCCACCCTGAATCGCACGGCGGGGATGGCCGTCCGCTTCCTCAGGGACAATAAGCCCGTGCCAGTGCACGATGGTAGGCTCGGGAAGCTGGTTGATCAAACGTATCTGCGCCTGTTCGCCACGCCTCGCCCGAATCGTGGGTCCGGGCAGCATGCCATTGAATAACCAGGCAGCCGACGACTCCCCCGGGGCAATTCTGGCGAGGCCGGAACCGGCGATGAGCGTGGCTCCAACAGCCGATAAAGTTGCGGGCACTGGAAGCGCAGAGCGGCTGCCCGGGCCGGGCTCTGGCCCGGGCGCGGGCTCGCCGCAACTAATCAGAGTGATACTACTTCCCGCCGAAGCAGCAACCGCCGCGGCGACGTGCAGAAATCGCCGCCGGTTCAGACCGGCGGCAGGATTGGAAGACATCAATGCACGCGCACGGTACCCGTCATCGCCGCGTGAAATCCGCAAACGTAGTCGAAGATTCCTTTGGCTGGAAACGTCCGGGAGGCGGAGGCGTTCCTCAACTCGTCGATGCTGGCAGGGGCAGCCGGGCTGTCGAACGTCACATTGTGATGAATGGCCCCTATAGTCCATGTCACATTCCCCCCCACGCTAATGTCTACAATGTCCGGCAGAAAGGTGAAGTCGGGTGCCCTGACCGTCGCCGCCGTCGGAGCCACCTTAACCGTCACGGTCGTGGCACCACTTTTGGTGACTCCTCCTGCCGTAACAGAGGCCGTGACCTGAGCCACACCCGCCCCCGCGGCAGATACGGTTCCATCATTGCCAACCGTGGCGACGGAACCGTTCTGGCTGGAGAAGCTGGTCGAGGCGATGTTGGTGATTGGCGTGCCGTACTGATCCTTGGCGACCACAGTCAGCAAGACAGTATTTCCGGGCGACGCGGTGAAGAGCGACGCCGGGCCCGGCGTTACCTCGACCGTCGTAAGGACTGCCGGGGCGGGTTCTGTAGTCCCGCATCCAGCGGCAAATACCGCGCATGTAAGTAGGATTACTATCGTTAAACGAAGGGGTTGCATAGGCCGGTCTCCCGCTGAAGGGTTAGGTACTTACATCTCTATAGCGAGATTCGGCGCTGTATCGGCTCAGCGAGTCAGCTTGGGCCTGCGATGCAACCTCATTGGAGTCGATCAGCCTTGCCCCACAATTGGTTTACAAGGCGCACGGCATCTGACTGGCCAGCGGTGAAGTCGAGGGGCATCGCACGCAGCGAGAAGACCAATCGCGAGATTTTGAAGCGGTCTTGCAACACATTTCTCCCGATTGCTGCAAACCACTCGTATCTTGCTCCTATCAGTAATTGCGAGATTCCGGCGCCGAACGGCTTACCATCAGTGCTTCGAGAAAAACGAGTCATGTCATTAGAGTCGTCCGATATTACGCGCTTGGTTCGCAGCTGGGCCGGGGGCGATGAAAAAGCGCTTGATCAGATCGTGCCGATTCTTTACGACCGGCTGCGCCAGCTCGCCCACGAGCGGCTCAGATCCGAGGCCGACGGCGTGTCACTGAACACAACGGAGCTCGTACACGAAGCATATCTCAAGCTGGCCGACACGCGGAATCCGAACCTGCAGCATCGGAGTCACTTTCTCGCACTCGCGTCGCGGGTGATGCGCAATTTGCTGGTAGACCGTGCACGCGCGCGTCTGACCCGGAAGCGCGGCAGCGGTCAAATCCCGCTCGAGTGGGCGGACCTTCCAATCCCGGATGCAAAGCTTGACGTGGTTATGGAGCTGGATGAAGCGTTGCAGCGACTTGAAATGTTGCATCAGCGGCAGAGCCAGATTCTCGAGCAGCGTTACTTCGGCGGACTTTCCCTCGAAGAGACGGCAGAGGCCCTAGGGGTATCGCTTGCGACGGTTAAGCGGGAGCTGCGGTCTGCTCGCGCGTGGCTCGCGCTCGAACTCCGCGCCGAGCCATCGCTGTAGATGATCGACTCCGGGCGCTGGGAGCACGTCTGCTCGCTATTCGACGAGCTGGTAGAGTTGAACTCCTCAGAGCAGGCGGCGCGACTGGAAGCGTTGGACGGGAGCGACGCCGAGTTGCGCGCATCGCTTGCCTCACTTCTGGCTGCGGACAGTGAGGCGGAAAAACAGTTGAGCCACATTGAAGGAGCGTTTGTTCTCTCGCCGGACGCGCATGATGCCCCTGCACCTCCGCGCGATTTGTTCGGACTGACTGGCAAGACGCTGGCGCACTTCCGAATTCTGGAGCCGCTCGAGGCAGGAGGCATGGGTGTGGTGTACAGGGCGGAGGACACGCGTCTGCACCGCACTGTCGCGTTGAAGTTTCCGCTGCCCGGGCACCGCTTCGACGACTCCAGCAAAAAACGGTTTCTCCGCGAGGCACGCTCGGTGGCCGCTCTCGACCATCCTAACGTCTGCAGCGTTTACGAGGTAGGCGAAAGTGCGGACGGCCAGCCGTTCTTTGCGATGCCGCTCTATTCCGGCGAAACCCTGAAAGCGCGTCTCGCACGCGACGGTCCGCTGTCAATCGGGTACGCGGTGGCGGTCGCCACGCAGATTGCCGATGGGCTTGGTGCGGCGCATCAAGCCGGGATCGTGCATCGCGACGTGAAGCCCGGAAATGTCATGCTGCTGACCGATGGCACCGTCAAGCTTCTGGATTTCGGCTTGGCAAAGGGAGGGGATGCGAGCCTTACGTCATCGCGCGCAACGCTCGGCACGGTGGCGTACATGGCGCCGGAGCAGATCAGGGGGCAGCCGATCGACGGCCGCACAGATCTGTGGGCGCTGGGAGTGGTACTCTATGAAACAATTACCGGGCACCGCCCTTTCGAGGGTGACGGTGACGTAGCGATGGCCCACGCGATCATGCACCGCGAGCCGGAGCGACCCTCTCGGCTCCGAAACGAGATCCCGGCCGCCGTTGAGGGAATTCTTTTCGCACTTCTGCGTAAAACGCCGACAAATCGTCCAGCGACCGCTCAGCAGGTTTCAACCGAGCTCAGCGCAGTGCGGCTCGGCCGCGCGCCAGCACCGGCTCGCGCAGCTCGTCAGCGCTGGGCGGCCCTTACTGGATGGCGCAGGAGCCGCGCTTCTCGTGCGATAGCCATCCTGCTCGTGACCCTCACACTATCAACAGTGGCTTTGTCGGCTATGACCCGCCTTCGCGCGTCAAAGCGTGTGAGCCCTGTGGTCACGAGTTCGATCGCCGTTCTGCCCTTCACCAATCTCTCCGAAGATCCCGAACAGAAGTACTTCAGCGACGGGATCACAGAAGAGCTGACAACGCACCTTGCAAAGGTGGCGCAACTACGCGTGGCTGCGCGAAGGTCCTCCTCGCATTTCAAGGGCGGGCACGTGGATCTACGCGAGGTTGGAAGAATGTTAGGCGTCTCAAGCGTTCTGCAGGGAACAGTGCAGAAAAAAGGGACGCATGTCCGCGTCACCGCGCAGCTCACTGACGCGGCAAGTGGGTACCACGTCTGGGCGGAAACGTACGACCGGGAAATCAGCGACATTTTTCTGATTCAGGATGAAATCAGCCGCGCAATCGTGCTCGCGCTTCGGATAAGCCTCTACCAGCCGGTGCCCGCGCGCGTGCCCTCAACCCGCAACTCCGAGGCGCACGACCTTTACCTCAAGGGCCGCTACTCCTGGAACCAGCGGAACGAGGGTGCGATGGTCCGCGCGACGAATTTCTTTCGGCAGGCCGTGGCACTCGACCCGGGATACGCCGCCGCCTGGTCCGGGCTTGCTGATGTCGAAATCGCGCCACGTCCAGCGCGCCCTTATGAACGCTTTGCGCGCGCAAAGGTGGCTGCCACGAAAGCGCTTGCTCTTGACAGCACACTTGCGGAGGCCCACGTCTCGATGAGCTGGGTCAACATGTGGTACGATCGGGATTGGAATAGCGCGGAGCAACACATCCGGCGGGCCATTGAGTTGAGTCCTGGCGATATGTGGGCAATAGGCCGGTATAGCGCCTACCTTGCGGCGGTCGGGAGATTGCAGGAGTCACTGCCACTGGCTGAGCGGGCTTCTGCACTCGACCGACTCTCGTACGTGCAGGCGGCGCATCTGGGAAGCCACTATCTCTGGCTCCGTCGCGAGCGCGAGGCAGAGACACAATTCCGCAAGGCACTGGAGCTTTCGCCGGATTTATTCCTGGCCCATTGGGGTCTGGGGCGCGTGTACCTGACCCAGGGTCGCTACCGGGAAGCGCTCACCGAGCTTGAACACAAGGGTAGCGATTATACCGGTCTGCACAGGCCGGGGCTTTTGGGCTATGCGTATGGCCTCGCGGGGCACGAGGCCGAAGCTCGCCGGATACTTGCCGAGCTCCAAGGAAAAGCGCGGAGAGGTGAATACGTCTCGCCGGTCGATCCGGCGATCATTCACATCGCGTTGGGGGAGAAGGAGCGGGCTCTTGATTGGCTGGAGCGAGTGGAGGGCGACCGCGGCGCACGCATTTTCTTCGTCGATCCGATATTCGATCCGGTGCGCAGCGATCCGCGCTTCGAACAACTTGTGCGACGACTGGGTCTGAACGCATCGCTCGCCGCTCTCCGAGTTGAGAGAGATGTCCCAACGCGCCGGCTCGAGTAAGGAACGAAGGCGTCGCGAAGTTACTGACCGCCGCACGAAAGCTGACGCGGACGCCCCGATACACGCTTGACCGATTACGCCGCCGGCCCGTTTACAACGTAGCGTTCCGCTCGTACGGCCGTTCGTCGTAGCCAGTGTAGATCTGCCGTGGCCTGGCGATTTTCTGCTCCTTGTCGAGCAGCATCTCTTCCCATTGCGCCAGCCAGCCGGCAGTGCGGGCAATCGCAAACAGTACTGTGAAGAATTCCGTGGGGAACGCCATCGACCGGTAAATCAATCCGGTGTAGAAGTCGACATTCGGATACAGCTTGCGCGAAACGAAATATTCGTCCGACAGCGCAATCCGCTCGAGCTCCAGCGCAATCTCGAGATCCTTGTCCACGCCAACGACGGCAAAGACTTCGTCCGCCAGTTTCTTCACGATCGTTGCCCGCGGGTCGTAGCTCTTGTAAACGCGATGTCCGAAGCCCATCAGCTTGCCCTTGCCACCTTTTACGCCCTCGATGAACTGGGGAATGTTTTTCACATTCCCGATCTCCTCGATCATCCTGAGAACCTGCTCGTTCGCGCCGCCATGCAGCGGGCCGAAGAGCGCCGCTATTCCGGCCGACATGGCCGAGAACGGGTCGACATGCGATGAGCCTACCGCTCGGACCGCGCTGGTCGAGCAGTTCTGCTCGTGATCGGCGTGAAGGATGAACAGTACCTCGAGCGCCTTCGAGAAAATGGGATTGGCCTCGTACTTCGGCTCTGTCATCCGCGCGACCATCGACAGGAAATTGTCGACATAAGACAGCTCGTTGTCCGGATAAACGAATGGGAGCCCTTTTAAATGCCGGTAGCAGAAGGCAGCGATGGTCGGAACCTTTGCGAGGAGACGGATCATCGAGATGTTCCGCTCCTGCTCGTCCATGATGTTGCGGGCCGACGGATAGAACGACGCAAGCGCGGCAACCGAGCTGTTCAGCATCGCCATGGGATGAGCGTCGTAGCGAAAACCTTCAAGAAATTTCCGCATGTTTTCGTGCACGTATGTGTGGTACGTGATCTCGTGCACGAACTCATCGTACTCTGTCTGATTGGGCAGCTCACCGTGCCGGAGCAGCCACGCTACTTCGAGGAAGCTGGAACCTTCCGCCAGCTGCTCGATGGGATAGCCGCGGTACCGCAGGATGCCCTTGTCCCCATCGATGTAGGTAATCGAGCTCCGGCATGACGCGGTGTTCAGAAAAGCAGGGTCATAACTGAGAAGACCCGGATCGTCTTCATCCGAAGTCGTGATTTTTTTCAGATCGTTGGCGCGAATGGCACCATCGGCGATCGGAAGACTGTAGGTCTTTCCGGTGCGCGAGTCAGTTACGTCGATTGCGTCTGTCGAGGCTGATGGATCAGGGGGTGCAGCGGTGGTGCCGGTCATGCGTTCTCCTCGTGTTGCTCAAAATTAAGCTAAGCCGGGCGAAAAAGTATCGGTGATTATGGTCCACTCCTCCTCCGTCACGGGCTGAACCGAAAGTCGGCTCCCCCGCTGGAGCAATACCATCTTCTCCAGCCCCGTCACACTCCGCAGCTCAGCAAGAGTGATGATACGCGGAAACGCTTTGACTGCTTTCACGTCCACCACGAACCATATTGGCGACTCCTTATTGCTCTTAGGATCGTAGTGCGAGTCATCCGAATCGAAAGCCGTTGGATCAGGATACCCGCCGCGAACCACCTCCGCGATCCCGGCAATCCCCGTGGGGTCGCAGCTCGAATGGTAGAAAAAAGCCAGATCGCCCGGCTGCATGCCGTCGCGCATCATGTTCCGGGCCTGATAATTCCGCACGCCGTCCCAAGCCGTGGTTTGCAACGGCGCATTGACGAGGTCGTCAAAGGAAAATGACGTCGGCTCGGATTTCAGCAGCCAGTAACGGCGCTTCGTTCTCTCTGAACTCACCATGCACTCCGCATCACGTTCCGATGTTATCGATTCCACCGCCGGATTGCCAGCCGCAAGACTGGTCCATCGCGAATTGCGGTTCACCGCACAGCAGCAGCCAACTCTTGCAAGCTTGCTGAACACAATCAAAGAGCTCGCACGGTCCGGCTGGAACCATTGCGCTCATTTACCGTAAATTGAGCTACTCATAACAAATGGCGTACATGTCTTTTTATCGTCCTTCGACCGTTATCGCGTTCCTGGCTGTTTCGCTGGCTCAGGCCGCAGAGGGGCAAACTCCGCCCGGCGCCGTCAGATATCCCGCGACAGCGCGCGGCAGTCAGACGGACGACTATCATGGCTCCCGGATCGCCGACCCCTACCGCTGGCTCGAGAACACCGACTCGCCGGAGACCGCTGCGTGGGTTCAGGCTCAGAACGCAGTGACGTTTTCGTATCTGGCAGGGATCCCGGCGCGCGCGGCAATCAGAAATCGCCTCATGCAGGTCTGGAATTATCCCAAATATTCGTCGCCCTCGAGGGCAGGCAACCGCTTGTTCTATTACGAGAACAGCGGGCTCCTGAGCCAGAGCATTCTCTACGTGAAGGATGACGGCCGCCCCGCGCGGGTGCTGCTTGACCCCAACTCCATGTCTGCAGATGGAACGGTGGCGCTCTCAACCAGCCAGGAATCACCGGACGGCCGGTATCTCGGTTACGGAGTATCTGCGAGCGGATCAGACTGGCAGGAATTCCGGGTGCGCAATGTAGATACCGGGCGCGATCTCACCGACACCCTCAAGTGGGTAAAGTTCTCGGGCCTTTCGTGGACCAAGGATAACAAAGGGTTCTTCTACTCCCGCTACGATTCGCCAAAAAACGGTAACACCCTTACGAACGTCAATCAGAATCAGAAACTCTATTACCACCGGCTCGGCGCTCCACAGTCGGCCGACCGGCTTGTTTATGACCGTCCTGATCAGCCCGGGTGGCTTTTCGATGCAACTGTCACCGACGACGGTACATTCGCTGTCATCACTGTGAGCGCGGGTTCGGACCGCCGTACGCGCCTTTACTACGTGTTCCTCGACAATGCGAAGAAGCCGAAGGTTGACGCACCGGTCGTGCGTCTCATCGATCAGCTCGACGCCGAGTATGCGTTTGTTCACAACACGGGTGACAATTTTCTCGTTCGTACTGATTTTGGTGCGCCAAAGGGGCGGCTCGTTTCGATCGATATCAACGCGGCTCAATCGACTCGCTGGCTCACCGTTATTCCTGAGGGAAAGGATGCGATGGGGAATGTCCAGGTAATCGGAAACAGACTGGTAGTTTCCTACCTTCAGGATGCGCATTCCAGCATTCGCGTATACGGCATGCCTGACGCGGATGATCTGCGCCGCGGGCGCGGAACGAGGCAGGGCGCGTTTCCCGGCGGATCTTCGAGAGGAGCTCAACGCCCGCCCGCGCCGGAAGAAGCAGTGGTGCGTGATGACCGGGCCAGCAGGAGCGCGCCCGGGTACCCGTACATTGGCGAGATTGCGCTGCCGGGAATTGGCTCTGTAAGCGGCATCACCGGCCGACCGAAGGATGACGAGATGTTTTACAGCTTCACGTCCTATCTCTCTCCGCCATCGGTGTTTCGCTACGACCTGAAGCGGCGGGTCAACACGGTTTACAAGACTGCGTCGCTGCCGATGGATCTGAACCAGTTCGAGACGAAACAGGTTTTTTTCAAGAGCAAGGACGGAACGCAGGTACCAATCTTCATAACGTCGAAGAAAGGGCTGACGCTCAATGGTGCTAACCCCACCATTCTCTACGGGTATGGCGGATTCAACATTTCGCAGACTCCGGCGTTTTCTCCTGCCAACCTGGTGTGGCTCGAGATGGGCGGCGTTTACGCTGTCGCCAATCTCCGCGGAGGTGGCGAGTACGGAAAAGACTGGCATGAAGCAGGGACGCTGGGCAGGAAGCAGAACGTTTTTGATGATTTCATCGGTGCAGCACAGTATCTGGTGAACGAACGATATACGTCGCCCGCGAAACTCGCGGTTGCCGGGGGCTCGAATGGTGGGCTGCTTGTGGGAGCCGTCGTGAATCAACGCCCTGAGCTGTTTGGCGCGGCCCTGCCGGCCGTTGGGGTGATGGACATGCTTCGCTTTCACAAGTTCACCATCGGCGCGGCGTGGACGTCGGATTACGGCTCCGCAGACAATCCGGCGGACTTCGCGTTTCTGCGTGCCTATTCTCCGCTTCACAACATCAAGCCGGGCGTTCGTTATCCGGCGACGATGGTTCTTACCGCGGATCACGACGACCGTGTCGTTCCCGGGCATTCGTTCAAGTATGCGGCGACGCTTCAGAATTCCCAGGCTGGCCCGGCACCGATACTCATCCGGATCGATACCAAGGCCGGGCATGGTGCTGGCAAACCGACTGCCAAGCGGATCGATGAGGCCGCCGACAGATTCGCGTTCCTGGTGCAGAATCTGAATATGCGCGTAACGCTTCAGTAGTGGAGCCTGCGACGATGCTGTTCAACGACGTGCTGGGTGTTGTCCGGCTCGTAGTAGTCGCCATAGTTTTACTGTTCGCCGGTTTCTGTGTGATCGACTGGCTGGTGCGAACGCGAAAGGTGAATGTCTTTGGCGGGCTTGCCCGTTTCTCCAGGTCGAGGATCGATCCGATTCTCGAGCCGGTGGAGCGGCGTATCGTCAAAGCGGGTGGCAACCCGGCAAGCGCGCCACTTTGGGCACTGGCAGGCGCGGTGGTAGGTGGCATACTTCTCATCAGCGTTCTGGATTTCATCGCCGGCCAGGTCTATGGCATCGCGGCTTCCGTTCAGGCGGGCCCGCGCGGAATATTCCGGCTGCTGGTTGCCTGGACGTTTGCTTTTCTCCGCATGGCGATTCTCGTGCGCGTGATCAGCACGTGGCTGCCCATATCACCGCACTCGCCGTGGATCCGCTGGGCGCATGTTGTCAGTGAGCCTGTTCTTCGGCCGTTACGCCAGGTCATTCCAACACTTGGTCCGATCGATATCACACCGATCGTCGCATATTTCCTCCTTGGTTTACTACAGAGCGCAGTGCTGCGATTGATTTAGTGACAGAAATACTCGTTGTGGGATCAGACCCGACGCTGATCGAGGGAGTCGTTCAGACCCTTGCTGCCGCGGAGCACAGGGTCACCATTGCCAGTGACATTTCAGAAGCGATCGTGGCACTAGGCGGTCGTCGGCCGCTAGTCGCAATTGTGGATCGCGCCGAGCTCTTCAGTGATGGCACGAGTTTCCGTATTCCGCTGGCACTGGGTGGAGCACTGGTCGCGTATCATCGGGACGAGACGAAACCCACTCCGCTGCCCTTTCCTGTTCAGCGGGCGATCCTGGCGAGTCTAGAGCTCCCTCTCGAGCGGAAGCGACTGGTTGCTCTGGTCGCAAAGGTCGAGGCGCGCGCCCAGGCTACCGGGAGGGCCGAGATTACAGAATCTAGGCCTGCAAACCTGCCCGATCGATTCTGAACGGAGAAAGGTCGAACTGCGAGCCGCCGTGCATCACGAGGCTCGCCTGAATTTCTCCGATGACGCTCGCAAATTTGAAGCCGTGCCCGGAACACGCGCTCGACACGAGCACACGCGGATGGCCTGGATGGAAGTCGATTATGAAGTCCCTGTCGGGGGTGTTTGTGAAGAGACATACATCCCGCTCCACGACCCGCCCATCTGCGAGTCCAGGAAGAATTCCGCCGAGTGCGCTGAGCAGCGGCTCGACTTCGACGTCCATGACACTCCGCTCGACGCTCTCGGGGTTGGCAACGATCTCGCCGCTGTGCATTACGCTTGCCTTTACGCCACGCGGAAGTCGCGGGAATCCGTAGCATACCTTCCGCGGCTCGTACTCGTATGCCCACACCGGGAACGCCGATTCCTCGTAGGCACCGACCTGTGGCTTCGGCTCGAGCCAGAATACCGCCTGGCGCTCGACTTCTAACGGAAGCATCAAGTCGTTCAGGCACCCGCCGATGCGAGCGCCCATCGCAAGCACCATCCGACTCGCTGTATGCCTGCCCTTGGGCGTAGTTACTGTCACCCCGCGGTCGGAAGACTCCCACGACAACACCGGCTCCTCAAATCTGAGGTCCGCCCCGTTTTTTGATGCGACCGCAAGATGCGCTGCGTTGCACACTTCAGGATTGAGGTATCCTGCGCGCGGGTCGACCACTGCGCTGAGATCGTCGCGCAACCCAAACGCAGGAAATCGCATCGCGACCTCAGGCGGTGTGAGCAATATATATGGGAGCCCATGCTCTTTGGCGCTCCTCAGTACGCCGGGGATCAGCGTCCCATCGTGCCTGCCGACCATCAGGCCACCGATCAGATGCAGGAGGGGCACGCCGGCGCGCACGCTCATGTCCTCCCAGAGCTCGTACGCGCGCTGCAGGAGCGGCACGTACATGGGATGCTCGAAGTACATCTCGCGGATTATGCGGCTGTCTCCGTGCGACGATCCAAATGGGTGTCCGGGACTCCATCGGTCGAGGCCCAGTACCCGCTGTCCGCCCAGCGCGAGACGCGCGGCAGTGGCACTCCCCATAGCGCCGAGCCCGGCGACGATCGCATCGTATTTCATCGTCAGCGAACCGCCTCTCCGGCTGCCCGACCCGCCGCGCGCCCTGAAAAAAGACAACCGCCCAGAAAGGTGCCTGCCAGATGTGGTCTTTGCATCGCCCTGTCGCCGGAGATAACGTAGAGGTCCGGACACAATTACATCACAGACCCGCTGACTGCAATGGACATGATTCAGGTTCTTCCCCACCGATTCACACTCGCAGCGCTTGTGTGTCTCGCGATTGCGGCTGGCTGCGCGCCACGCCCCGTGCTGCGGCCAACGGCCGGCGGTGCGAGTCCAACTCCCGGCACGACGACATCCTCCACTGCCGGGAGCAGTCCGGTTTCGGCAACAGGCGTGGCTGATGGTCAATCCGGCGCCGGGTCTGCTGTAGTTCCGTTGAGTCCCATCGAGCGCGCCATCGCTGCAGCGGTCGATACGCGTAATGCCGAAGGTCTGGCGCTCCTCGAGCGACTCGTGAACATCAACAGCGGCACGATGAATTTTGCGGGCGTGCGCGAGGTCGGCAAAGTGCTCAGCGCTCAGTTCGAGGCGCTCGGCTTCACTGCACGCTGGGTTGATGGTGCTCCATTCGGCCGGGCCGGGCATCTTGTTGCGGAGCGGACCGGCGTTGGGCCGCGAATTCTTCTCATCGGTCACCTCGACACCGTGTTCGAGCCAAGCAGCCCGTTCCAGAAGTTCGAGCGTCTGAGTGATACGACGGCGCGCGGGCCAGGCATCATCGACATGAAAGGTGGCGACGTGATCATCGTTCAGGCGCTTAAGGCGCTTCGCGCTGCCGGCGCACTCCAGGCGATGAGTATTACCGCAGTGTTCATGGGAGATGAGGAAGATTCCGGGGATCCGGTAAGTCTGGCCCGTGCGGCGCTCATCGAGGAGTCGAAGCGTTCTCAGTTTGCGATCGGATTCGAGGATGGGTCGGGCGACCCGCGCACGGCAGTGGTCTCGCGCCGCGGCTCGGGTTCGTGGGTCCTCAAGTCTACGGGTACTCCAGCTCACTCTTCACAGATCTTCCGCGCCGACATCGGTGCCGGCGCGATCTTCGAGACCGCGCGCGTTCTGCAGCAGTTCCGCGAGCAGTTGAGTGCGCAGGAGTTCCTGACTTTCAATCCCGGTTTCGCGGTTGGCGGCTCGGATATCCGGATGGATACGACCGAGCCGGGCGGTACCGCGCACGGGAAGAGCAACATTGTCGCGAAGACGATGCATGTCACCGGCGATATCCGGACAATTTCGCCGCAGCAGCTCGCGAGTGTGAAGGCAACGATGCGGGCGATTGTTGCTCAGCCGCTGCCGCAGACCCGCTCGGAGATAATGTTTGACGATGGCTATCCGCCGCTCGCGCCGACTGACGGTAACCGGCGGCTGCTGGCGATGTACGATGCGGCGAGCCGTGAGCTGGGGTTCGGGCCGGTGGTTGCGGTAAATCCTATGCGGGCAGGAGCGGCAGATGTGTCATTCACCGCTGCTCATATTTCGTCAGCGATCGATGGGATCGGGCTCTCGGGGTGGGACGGTCATACGGATAAGGAGACTGCTGATCTTCGGAAATTCCCTTCACAAACCAAGCGTGCAGCGATTCTGCTTTATCGGATCGCGAGGGGCGTCAAGCCGTAGATTGCCCTACACCGGCAAAGTACATGGGAACCCATATAAACCCGGTTATTGGATTGTGCGGGACTTCAACGTCGATGCCCAGTTGAGCACGATTTTGACCGAGCCGGCCGCGTCGTTTGCGGGAATTTTTCCGACCAGCAGGCGACCGTCGGGCGCGAGCGTCCAGCCACGCATCCGGTCTATCGCCGGCAGTGCTTCCGGCTGGCCGACGGTACCCGCATCGGGATTCACAGGGACGCGGATGATTCGGCCGGCCCACTCGTAGTAGATGGTCCGCCCGTCGCGCGACCATTCCGAGGCCGCACCGCCGTCGACTGATACCTGGATCCGCCGGGGTCCGCGGCCCGCAGGGTACGGCATCATATAAATTTCGCTTCGGCCGGATTCGTTCGAGGTGTACGAGATCCAGTTGCCGCCTGGCGAGAATCTGCCGTCTTCCTGGCTTCCCAGCCCGCCAACAACCAGCTCGGGGCGCTTGCCACTGCGCAAATCAAGCGAGGCGACCCAGATATCCTCACTGCCACCCTCTACGTCGTCGTAAAGAATGAGCCGGCCGGCCGGCGAGGTTGAGCTTCCTTCCTTGTCGACAGGCGAAGTCAGCACCAGTTGCTCGGGCTGGCTGGCGTCGGCGACGCGCTTGAAGAGGTCGTACTGCGGGACATCGCGGTTGTACACCACCTCCCTGCTGTCGGCGGTCCACATCACGTTGGTCTCCTTTTGATCTGTTCGTGTAAGCCTCGTGAAAATCCGCCTGTCCCGATTGAAAATCCAGACGTCTCCATCTCGTATGACGGCGAGGCTCCGACCGTCCGGAGACGGAGCGGCGGCGGTGTACCTGCCAGCGGAATCCATCGCGGGCTCTTCGTTGCCACGCTGATCTCTCCATACCAGCTCACTCCGCTTCGATCCTCCTCGCACGTAAGCCAGCGTTCCGTTATTCGCCACCGAGGACGCCGCCCAGCCATTGGAGGGGTCGGTAAGTATGTCCAGATCGACCTGTACCGGAGATCCGATCACGCGCCTCGCTCCTGCATCGAACGGCACGGTCATCATGATGCCTCCTCTTGCGAAGAGGAGGTGGCCACTCGTGTACTGGCCGTGGTACGCACCTTCGAGCACCGTCGTCCGTTTTCCCGTTTCCAGCGACAGCGTTTCAATACGGGATTTGTCGGGGGGAGAGAGGTAAGTCGTGAAAAGGACGTGCTTTCCATCCGGCAGCACCTGCGGCCACCAGTGCCCGAGCTCGCCACGTTTGCGATCAGGAGTCGTCAGGATCGCGCTGTCCCGTCCTTCAGCGGAAATCCGGTGGAGCCCGGTATTGTAGTTCCGGGTGTAAACGACGGCGTCATTTCCAATCCACGCCACCTGTCCCCATGCCGCAGGCGCAAGAACGCTCGAAGCTCCGCCATTCACTGGCGTCTTCCTGATCATCCCATCGGCAAAGAACGCGATCCATCGACCATCCGGCGAAAACGCGGCTTGCCCGCTGACGTTTTGCGAACCCGCAACATCGTGAACCGAGTCCCGGTCCAGACGACGAAATACCAGCTTGTTGATGCCGCCCGATATGACTTCGATCGCCAGCACCGAGGCATCCGCATTAAGCTGCACCACTCCAACAGTGAAATCGTTGAGCCGCATGCCGGGCGGCAGCTCTACCGACAAGCTTGCGACTACTGGTAGCTCCCGATTCGTTGCAGATCGCACCGCCATCATCGCAGCGACGAGTATGGCTGCCGCCGTCACTCCCCATGCCAGCGAGGGCCGTCGAAGCAAGTGCCGAGCGCGCGATTCCGATGCTTGATTGTCGGTCTCACCTGCCGCGAGGCCGAATCCCGGCGTCACCAGCGCGTTGCTGAATTGCGCCGCTGAAGTGAAACGATCGGCAGGAAGTTTTTCGAGCGCCTTCAGTACTGCGGCGTTTACGTTCGCGGGGATCGACCGCCGCTGGCCGGTGAGCGCGCGAGGCTGCTCTGTCATGACGCGCGCGACGATCGCCTGCACTGTCGGACCGGTGAACGGAGCTTCCCCCACGAGCATTTCGTACATCACCGCGCCGAGCGCATAGATGTCGGCGCGGCCATCGATCGCTCGTTCTCCCATCGCCTGCTCCGGCGCCATGTACGCCGGAGTTCCGAGCGAAAGCCCGGTCTGCGTCATCCGCGAGCCGCCAGCAGCGCTGACCGCGAGCGCAATACCGAAGTCGGCCACGAGCGCCTGATCTTCGTGCAGCAGAATATTCTCGGGCTTGATGTCACGGTGAACCACGCCCTGGCGGTGGGCGGATTCCAGAGCGCTCGCTACCTCGCGGCCGATACGGACGGCGTCATCGACAGCCAGTTGAGTCTCGCGTTCCAGACGCCGGCGTAGCGATTCACCCGCTACATAGGGCATGACGTAGAAGAGCAAGCCGTCGGCATCACCCGAGTCGAGCAGCGGCAGAATGTGTGGATGCTGAAGCCGGGCAGTTGTCTTGATCTCGGCAAGAAAGCGCTCGGCCCCAAGTGCGGCCGCGAGATCCGGATGAAGGACTTTTATCGCGACGTCGCGTTCGTGCCGAAGGTCGTGCGCCAGATAAACAGTCGCCATTCCGCCTGCGCCTGTCTCGCGCATCACACGGTAACGGTCCGCAAGTGCGAGCCCCAGACGGGTCAGCACGTCAGTCAATCGTTGAGCCTCCGGAAGCCAGTCACGTTATCAGCGCTTGCTGTTCGCCTCAGCGATGGAACGCAGCTGTGCAATCGGAATGACAGGCCCATGAATGGGGACGATTCTGTCAACGACGAGCCGCAGCCGGTCGATGTTGTCGACGAGGTTCGGTGCGAAAGGATAAGACGGCGCGACCGCCGCGCCCGCGGCAGGGGGATTGTAGGCGTCCGCCTGAATAAGGATCTTCTCCGCCGGCAGGTAGACGATGAGCATCGTCGCCGAGTGCGGATTGCCGCGGAGATGGTGCAGTTCTACGCTCCGGTTGCCGTCGCTTATCACCCGCTTCGCTCCGACAATCTCCACCCGTGCACGCTTGGGATCACTCGACAGCGCGTCGCCAACAATGGAGTGTCGCTGCCTAGCGAGATCATTCACGAATGCTGCGTTTCCCGAATGCGTCACAATCGTGAGACCCTCCGAGATTGCCGCTCTCAATCCCCCTGCATGGTCGAAGTGATGATGCGTGTCGATCACTCTTCGCAACGGCTTGCCGGGGCGTAGCGCGCGAGCGCGCTTGATCACCGCGAGCGTGCGCGCATCGTTGAGCGGCGCTTCAACGAGCAGAATTTCGTTCTGCATCTCGATCGCCACGCTGTGGTGTGTCTGGCCGGCCAGATGCCAGACCCCGGGGGCGACCTCATCGGCAGTGACGGTGACCGTCCCGGGAACAGGCGCCGCCCCACGTAACGCCGCGGGTGCAGCGAGGTCGCCAACTTCCGTGTTGATTCGCGCAGTGGCGACCCGCGTGTCCATTAGCGGCCAGCGCCCCGCGAGCCGCTGAGTAATTCGCATGGGAACCCTTATACCTCCCGCGTCGTGCCAGTCCGCAAAACTTGTTGCCATTATCACGTCGCCGAGCATTGGATGATAGACATTTTTTTCGATGCGCACTGGCAGCTTGGTCCGCGGGTCGACGAAGAGAGAGTACCTGCTCCCTCCGGCATTCATGCGAACGTGACGCAATCCGCCCGCTTGTGCCGCTTCGGTGAGTTGCGTGCCCGCCGCCAATGCCATCTGAATGAATCCGATCGGGTGATAGGCGAGTTCATATGCGCGGTCGATATCAGCGCGGCCGGCAGATCGTCGTGAAATCCCGTCGGCGCCAATGTCGAATGCGACGCCGTCCCAAGCCGACTTCAGCGGTTGTGGCGACGCATTGCCAGTAATGAACCGCGGCTGGCGGGTGAGTTCCTGACGCCACCTCCGGTTTGCGAAATCGAACGACCGTCGGTATCCGGTGACCGCATAGACGGGCAACGGCGCGGCAGGCGACATCCCCTGGCCAAGGTTGTACATCTCGCCAGTTCCTTCGAGCATCAAGGTACGAACGGCGAGAATCCGCTCAGCCCCGCCGATGGCGCGCGCTACGTCGTCGAGCAACGGCCGGCCAGGTCTCTGAGCGGAGACGGATGACGCAGCGGCCATTGCGGTGATTGTCCACATCAGCAGTCGATGATAGCGGCCAGCCGGCATTGCAGAACTCCAGATCGGGTTGTGAGTGACGTTACGGAATGATGGAGAAACCGGCAATGCACCGCGCTAGATAGAAAGCTCCGCAGGATCCTGTCTGTAGAATCCTTTCAGCTCCTCGTAGAGCGCCTGATGCTTCGCCAGAAGCTCGGCGGGTCGCTCGAAAAAGAACTCCGTCACGACCGCGAAAAATTCTGCTGGATTAGTGGCGCCGTAGGCGTTCAGTATTGACAGCTCCCCGGCGTCATCGAGCTTGCGCAGTTGTTCGTATTCGGCGCCAAGCACCCGGGCCCAGGAGAGATACTGCTGCCTCGTGTCGAGCAGTGGTGTTCCATCCGTCCCCATACCCTCGAAGTCCAGTTGATGGGCAAATTCGTGAAGGACCAGGTTGTGTCCGTCGTCGTACACCCGCGACCCGTGCAGTGCCGCATCCCACGCAAGCACGATTGCGCCGAGCTGCTGCTGGGTGTGCCCCAGCCGGTGTTGCTCGCCTGCCTCCCAGATTCCGCCTCCGACGTTCCGCTCACCCTCCTCCACATAGATGCTGGGATACACCAGAATCACCTTGACCTTTGGGTAGTAATCGGTGTCGCGATGCAGCAGGAGGATGCAGGCCTGCGCGGCAATGGTCACCCGGATCTCGTCCGTCAGCTCGAGTCCGCCACACCCTTCCCAGAGTTTCTCGGCGATGAAGACCTGTACGTGGCCCAGCAGCTCCGTCTTGTCGTCATCGGGCAATCGCGAATACATCGGAACATTGGTCTCGATAATCCGACGCCACTCGGGATCAAATGGCTTTGCTCGAAGCCGCTCGCGCTTGCGGCGTCTGGTGGGTATCACTCTTTACCGCTCCGTTTGAAAGGGAAGGTCAGATACGCATTCTCTCGCCCTGCATCAGGCCGGGCCGCCACCGACGGGATCGTCGCCGGCCATCAAGCTTCGCTCGAGCCTTTCAAGGTAGCGGCCGACGTCGATCCCATCCGCCACTGCATGATGCACTTCGACTCCTACGGGAAGACGCCAGCCTTCCCCGACCTTTGAACACTTCCCGAAAACAATGCGGGGTATTGAATCGTCGCCACCCGGCATCGCATTGGAAACGCCGGTGAAACGAACCCACGGCAGCGTCGAATGATAAATGACGTCGTCGTCAGAATGCCCGGCCACAAGCGCACCCGGCTGCCGTGCGCGCCTGAGCTCGACGGAATTCAGACGGAGGAAATCGGCGAAACTATCGGCCGGGTCGAGACGCGCAAATGCAAATGTTTCGTCGCTCCGAAGGACAGTCGGCGAAATTGCGATCTGGTCGTGCACCCACACCCCGTCGCCGCGGATGCGCCTCCGAAACGCTTCGGTTTCATTCGCGCACCTGAGGGCGAGAAAAATTGCGGAAAGGGAAAACAGCGGCCCATCGGGCCTGTTGCATCGCTCGCGAAGCGGCGTCACGTCGAGCTCCACGGACACGCCGAAGAAAGGGCTCGAGAAGGTGCGATACAACGCGAAGTGTTCGCGGCGCTTCCATCCGGCAATGTCAATAAAATGACCAGGTGATCGCACGGCGTCAGCAGGGTTTTCAGTCATCTCAGCAATTCGTTGAGGGAAACCGGAAGCCGCCAGAGTGTATTTGCACGTTAGACTATGCTCAGTATCGCCCGATGTCCCCGAAAATGGTACATGATGCTTCTCAATATTCGCACCTCTATCGTCGCACTTCTGATTTCCTGCGAGCAGGCACATCCTGACACTGCAGGATCTCAGGGCGTTGCACACGAAGCTTCGCCGGGCACCAATCGAACAGTTTCGGGTCAGGCGACTCAATCGGGTATGTTCGCCACCAGTACCGGTGACGCGCGTTCGAACGCACAGCGAGTCTCACTTGGCATTACGGTGTTGCTTGAAGACTCGCTTCATCTCGTGCGCGGGAAGCGCGTCGGGCTGATCACCAACCATACCGGCCGGGACGAACGTGGCCGTGCCTCGATCGACGTTCTTGCCAATGCCCCCGGTGTGCGTCTGACCGCCCTGTTCGCGCCTGAGCACGGTATCCGCGGCGCCGCGGAAGGCGGCAAACGGATATCGTCGAGTGTGGACAAGGCCACTGGAGTGCCCATTCATTCCCTGTATGGCGCGAGCCGGGTTCCGACAGCCCGGATGCTCGCCGGGGTGGATGTCCTGGTTTATGACATCCAGGATGTCGGTGCGCGGATGTACACGTACGTGTGGACGATGACCCTTGCCGCCGAGGCGGCGAAGAAAGCGGGCAAGAGGCTGATTGTGCTCGACCGGCCGAATCCCATTCGTGGTGATCTGATCGAAGGAGGATTCATCGAGCGCCGGTATCGGTCGTTCACGGGGCTTCATAACGTCATGCCGCGATACGGACTCACACCGGGCGAGCTCGCTTTGTATCTCGCCGGTACGAAGCAGATCGACGCCAACATCACCGTTGTCCCGATGAAGGGTTACAGGGCATCGATGTGGTGGGATGAAACCGGACTGTCCTGGGTGGGGCCATCGCCAAATATTCCGGACGTGGAGGCGGCGCTGCTTTACAATGGCACTGGATTGTTCGAAGCCACCAACGTGAGCGAAGGCCGTGGAACAAACGCACCGTTCAGACTGGTGGGCGCGAGCTGGCTGAGCGATGCGGACGAAATTGCGCGGGCGATGAATGCCAGACGCCTGCCGGGTGTGCGATTCGCCGCGACTTCCCGCCGGATTGCACCCGGTGAGGAGTTCGGTGGGAAAAGCATTCCGATGGTCAGCGTGAGAGTGACCAGCCGGGACAGCGTTCGGGTGATTGATGCAGGCGCGTATCTGCTGCAGGAGATCTACCGGCGGCATCCACGCGAGTTTCGCTGGCAGGGACGGGGGATCGAAGAGATCTCGGGATCACGCTCGCTGCGCGAGGCAGTGGAACGGGGGAATGTCGCCGATGTGCTCGCTCAGTGGAGGCACGAGTCGGCGCAATTTGCGGCGGCGGTGGCGCCCTATCGACTTTATCCGCGGTAGACCAACGTCGGGGCTCCGGTAAGCATTGGCACGAGCGCGCCGGCACCAACTGCAAACCGGGAAAGGCAAAGCAGTGGTCACATCCGCAGTTGTTCAGCTGCGCAGCGCTCTCCCCGCCATGAACGCAATCCCTCCGGTGAGGATGGCGCTGATTCCAGCAACTGAGCGACAAGCGGTCTGACCGGCACCGAATCTGAAGAATCCAATGGTTCCTGTACATTCCCGTTCACCGGGTCCGACTGCGAACCAGGTTGCTATCAACGCCATGGCTCCGAGGACCAGAGCAACGACCAGCACTGATCCGCGCTCACGTCCATAAGCCTGAAAAAGCAGTGAAATACCTGCGGCGCCGAATATTCCGGCGGCCGTATATGCGATCGCCGGAGGCGTTCGCAGGCCTGGATTGCCCGACCACACGACGTACGCGATGAAGAGACCAATGATGCAGCAAACCGCAGCACCCGCGAGCTGTTGACGCCGGGCTGCAGCGGCCATCCTATCGCTTTCCTTTCACGATGGCAAAATCAAAACAGTCGCTGCGCGCGTAATGCCCGCTCACATCGAGGTTCATCTGCTCGCGGCGCACCGCGCCAGGATCCAGTTCCGCATGGAGTGTGATTTCTCTCTCGAACACCGGCTCCGCGACGTATGCGCCATCCGGCGCAATGATCGCCGAGCCCCCTCGAAGTATCCAGTCGTCGGGGCCCTTGACGCGATCCGGGTGTGGCTCGAGCTCACTCGGAAGCGCCGAGCCGCGCATCAGCGATCCGGCGGCGAGCACATAGCATCTGCCCTCGAACGCGTAGTGACGGCTGGCCACCTGATGCATCTCGTGAACCGTCGGCCAGACGGCCACATGGATGTCTTCGCCTGAGTCGTGCAGCGCCTGCCGCGCGAGCGGCATCCAGTGCTCCCAGCAAACAAGGCCACCAATACGCGCAAACGGAGTATCCACTGCGCGCAGGCCGCTGCTGTCGCCCTGGCCCCAGACAAGTCGCTCGGTGTACGTGGGGACAAGTTTCCGATGGTGGTTGAGCAACTGACCGTCGCTGCCATATGTGAGCAATGCGTTGAACAGCGTACCTCGGCCCGGACCGCGAGCAACGCGCTCGACGACTCCGATGACGACTACAACGCCGAGCTCAGCTGCGAGGCGGGACAGCGCAGCACCATCTTCGCCCGCAACGTCGACACTTTCCGCTGCATGACGCTCGAATACCGTTTTGGCCGGACCGTGATCCCAGAGCGCTGCGTCGCGACAAACGTCGAGCCACGCAGGGTAGCCGGGCAACCACGTCTCTGGGAAAACGATCAACTGCGCACCCGCGGCAGCCGCGTCGGCGGCAAGCGCAACTGTTTTTTTCATCCCGAGCGAGAGGTCGGCTGCCACTTCCGCCTGTACTATGGCAACGTGCATAGTTGCAGCACCCGATTTCATCAACGTGAGCGAACCGATTTGATTCCCGAGCTTGGCATCATCGAAGGATTCTATGGAAAGCCATGGACATGGGAAGAGCGGGCTGAGACTGTCTCGTTCCTCGCGCCGCACGGCTACCGATTCTATTTGTATGCTCCGAAGGCTGACCCGTACCTCCGCCGCAAATGGGCCGAGCCTCATCCTGATGAAACCGCCGGTGAGCTCGCCAGGCTTGCCGAGAAGTGTCGCGACGTCGGCGTTCGCTTCGGGATCGGTCTCAGTCCGTACGAGTTGGCCGCTTTCGACGATGCTGCCCGCCGCGCGCTGTTTCAAAAGCTTGCGCTCTTCGATGAGGTGGGGATCGACGACCTTGCAATCCTGTTCGACGACATGCGGGGCGATTCACCCCATCTCGCCGAGCGCCAGATCGAGATTGTTCAGTGGATGCGTGAAAGGGCGAAAAGCACTCGCATCATCGTATGCCCGAGCTACTACTCTGACGATCCGGTTCTCGATCGGGTTTTTGGCGCTCGCCCGCCCGGTTATGTCGAACAGCTCGGCGCCTCGCTCACCCCCGAGATCGACATCTTCTGGACGGGGGAGGAAGTCATCAGCCGTCAGTTCTCTCCGGGTCATATCGCTCGCGTCACGCAGCAACTGAAGAGAAAACCATTTCTGTGGGACAACTATCCAGTGAACGATGGCCAGCGGATGTCGCAATACCTGCATCTGCGCGGGTTCACTGGCCGACCAGCTTCGATCGCAGGTGACATACGCGCACATGGTATCAACCCCATGCTACAGCCCGTGCTCGGTCGCATCCCTGCGCTCACGCTGGCTGAGAGTTACCGATTGGGCGACGCCTATCAATACGGAGAAGCGTTTCAGCGCGCAGCTGCGCTCGTCCTCGGCGAATCACTCGGCGCACGTGTATACGAGGATCTTCTCACCTTGCAGGATGTTGGTCTCGACCGGCTGGGAGAGAAGGAGAAGCTGCTGCGCGAGCGATACTCCAGCGTCAACCATCCAGGGGCTCGCGAGATCATCGCCTGGCTCGATGGCGCGTATCGCATTACTGATGAGATCGTGCAAACGCAGTAGGTCGGATACCCGTTGCCCGTTATCCGTTACACCGTTGCCCGTTGCACGTAGGCTGATCGTTGATTACGGCTCCGTTACGGCCGCCAGAATTCTTTGAATCAGGCCGTCCATCGACCCCTGGTGCCAATGCCAGACGATGACGATGTCGTGCTGAGGGTCGATCCATATCGTATTCGAACCATTGCCCAGAGCAGCAAAGCTCGATGCCGGCGCGCTCGGCCAACGTTGTCGGTTCGTATTCAACCACCACATGTATCCGTAGTCGGGACCGTGCGCGCCTGGCGTGAGAGCGTCCCGAAACCATTGCTCGGAAACGAGCTGGCGCTCTCCCCACTTCCCACGGTTGAGAACCAGCAATCCGAATCGAGCCAGATCCTCCGAGTTCATCCACAGGCCGCCGCCCCACCGCGTGCCACCGCTGACTGATCCGATCTGTCGCCCGCCGATGTCCACTTGTGAGTTGTCGTACGGCACCCAGCGCCAGTCTGACGACGCACCAATCGGATCCATGATCCCCGTTTTCAGAACGTCCGGCAGACCGGAACCGAACAGCCTCGCGAGCGAGAGGGCAAATCGATTGACGCGAACGTCGTTGTATTCGTAAAAGGATCCCGGCGCCCTGATTGGCCGCGGCTTGCGCTCGCCGGCGCCGAACTCCGCGGCACCTACGAAATCGGAATTCTTTCCCCACAGATTCCCTTCCCACTCGCTTTCCTGCTGAAGATGGTTCTTCCAGGTGACGAGGCGATTCTGGGCAGATTCATAGCCGCCGTCGCGAATGCTGGCGACCACCGGGTCGTTGACGTTCTTAATGAGGCCTTTGTCCACACCAAGTGCGGCGACAGTCGACAGAAAACTCTTTGCGACGCTGTACACAGGATCACTCGCCTTGGTGTCCCCGAACGTGGCGACGATGTAGCCATGACGGAGAATGATGCCGTTGGTCGCCGCGCGCTTCTCGGGTACCGGACCGAGCGGCCGGCCGAAGGTGCGAACCTGATCCCGCGCGAAATCCCAGGTGGCGCCGTGCAATTGCGCGAACTCAATGGCGGCGCTGAGCTTCACCGAGTCCATACCGAGCTCGGCGGGGGATTTTCGCTGCCATTCGCCGCGCGGAGGAAAGTAAGGGCCCGTTCGCTGCGCGTGTTGCGACGTTGCGCAGCCCACGATAAGCAGGTGGGCGAGGAATATCTTCGCGGCGAACCGTAAACGGACAACAGAGTGGGAGCGCATCATGATTCTCATACTTTTTCCGTAAAGAGAACGGGGCCTGGACGGTTCCGGAAGATACGCCCGCAGTGACGCCTTCGTTGCTGCTGAACCCCCGGTAATACATCTTGTTTTGGCAGGAAACAATCACCAAGCACTCCAAACAATCCGCGCGAGCCTTATCTCTTGGAACAGGTTCTTACAAGGCAGCAGGGTGAGTTAGTAGCACTCGAACGCCAGCTCGTCCTTCGCGTGCGCGATACACTCGCGCAGAGCGACGGCCAGCGCGCTGATCTGGAAAGGCTGGCGTCGCTGGTCAATGAAATGGACGAGCTGTTTCTGCTCGTCATCGTCGGCGAATACAACACCGGTAAAAGCACTTTCATCAACGCCATCCTCGGCGATGAAGTGTTTGCCATGGGCGATCTTCCGACGACCCGGGATATCTCGATCCTCCGCTACGGCAAGGCCGGGCCTCCAGAGCTGATCGGCGAGAATGTCCAGTTGTACCACTATCCGCTCGAGGTGCTGCGCGACCTCGATATCGTCGATACACCCGGCACCAATTCCATCGAGAGGATGGAGGAAGCTATCACGCGCCAGTTCGTCCCCCGCGCCGATCTCGTGCTGTTCGTCACCAGCCTGCTTCAACCACTGACAGCCAGCGAGCTCGACTTCCTCGCACACATCAGCGAATGGGGAAAGAAAGTCGTCTTTGTCGTCAATGGAGTGGACAGACGCAACTCCGATGAGCAGCTCGATCGCGTGCGCGAGTATCTCAACAGGGAGATCGGAGTCCGGCTGGGTGCGACGACACCGACCCTCTACTTCATAAGTGCGCTTCAGGCTCTGCGAGGCAAACTTGCGGCTCGCGCCGGAAATGCAGGTGCATCTGGCACACTACCGGAATCACAGACGTCGCCAGCGGCTGTGCCGGGACAGGGAACGCCGGGCATAGTCGATCCACGGAACGAATATCCCGCACTCGAGCGCTATGTTCTCGAAACTCTCCGGGAAACCGATAGAGTCAGGCTCAAGCTGCTCTCGCCACTCGGCGTTCTTCGCAACGTGCTGAAGAACAATGTCGCGGCGCTCGATACCCGCCTCGTCGTGGTGCACGAAGATGCGCGCGTTCTCCGCTCGATCCACGAACAACTGGATGCGTACTCAAAGGAGATGCGCACCGATTCCGAGCGGTACCTGATCGAAGTCCGGAATGTGCTTTACGAGCTCGAACGGCGCGGACGTTCATGGTTCGAGCGCACTATCCGAATCGGCAACGCCAACTTCCTGCGCAACAAGGACGCGGTCGAGAACCGCTTTCGCGCTGAAGTCGTCACCGACTCTCCTCACCAGATCGAGGAAGTAGTGCACAAGATGGTCGACTGGACCGTGCAGCGAAATCTTCGTCTTTGGAGCAGCGTCTTTGCTGAGCTTGACGCGCATACCGCGCGCCTCCGCGAATCAGGCGCTCTCACTCCGCACGGTGACACAGAGTTTCAGTACAATCGGGAAGAGATGTTCGCCCGGCTAAGAGAACCGGTCGAACGTCGCCTTAGCGAGTACGACTCCGATCGCGAAGCACGCGAGATCGTGGATTCCGTCAAGGCAGCGGTCAATCAGGCGTTCGGTGTCAACGTACTTGCTATCGGACTCGGAGCACTCCTGGTGACGGCGTTCACGACTGCTGCGCTGGATGTTACCGGCATCCTCACCGCAACAATATTCGCGATTGCCGGGTGGCTCATCATTCCTGCCAAACGTCGTCAACTGATCGAGGATTTCGAAACGAAGATCGCGAAGCTGAACGATGATCTGGCAACGCTGTTGCGCGCCAAGTTTGAGGAGCAGCTCCGTCGGTATGAAGATCAGCTTCTCGAGGTTGTCGCGCCCTATGAGCGTTTTCTCGAAACCGAAAAGACAAAGCTCGAAGGCGGCCTTTCACAATTGCGTGAGGCTGAGCGCGAAGTGAGTGCGCTCGAGCAGCGGGTAATCGCGACGTTCCCGGAAGAGACACCGCCCGCCGCGCCCAGATGAGGCCACGCAATTCGTGACGTAGTCCACAAACCACCGGGCATGGAAATGGGCGCATACCGATGACCGACTCCGCCGACCGCCTGGACTCCATTGTCGATGGCGCGGCGCGAGGCCTGAAAAAAGCCGCGCGCGCGGTTCGATCGGTGTTCGATGACGATCCTTTCGCCATCGTCTCGTATCGGGGATTCGGCAACCGGAATGAGGCCTACGTCTACGGACGGGTCGTCGAGAAAGGCTCGATCGCCGCGAGCACTGATGCCGACTCGATTCTGAAGAATCTTCTGAATACCTACCGGCGCGCGGACAGCGACCCACTGCCGTTTGCAGGAGTCGCAATCGGCCACGGCGGCGGAACGACGACAGACATGAAAGCCGATGACGAGGGATTTTTTGGCGGCCGGATGGAAGCCACCATTCCCCTCGACTCCGATAAAGAGTGGCATGAGTATTCAGTGGAACTGGTTTCGCCAGTCCCTCCGGGGAAGGATACGGTAAAAGGCAGTGGAGAAACCCTCGTGCCCGCGGACAGTGCGCGGTTCGGCGTGATCAGCGACATCGATGACACTGTCATTCAGTCACGGGTATCCAACTTTCTTCTCGCCGCGCGCACGGTGATACTCGGCAACGCCCGCACGCGGCTCCCATTTCCCGGAGTGGCAGCGTTCTACGAAGCGCTTCGTAACGGATTGGTGGGCTCGGAAAAGAATCCTGTGTTTTACGTGTCCAGCAGCCCATGGAATATCCACGACGTGATTTCCGAGTTCATGGACCTGCAGAAAATTCCACGTGGGCCGATCCTGTTGAGAGACTGGGACATGAGGTTGGGATCCCTTGCGCCAACCCGGCACTTCGAACACAAGGGCGTCGCAATACGCAACATCATGCAGTGCTATCCCGCGATGGAATTCATCCTCATCGGCGATACAAGCCAGCACGATCCGGAGATTTACCGCCAGATCGTCGGGGAATTTCCGAAACGCGTGAGGGCGATCTACATCAGAGATGTCGTTCGCAGCGCCGATCGCTCGGCGTCGATAAAGCGGCTGGCGGATGAAGTACTTGCCGCGGGCTCCACTCTCGTCCTATCCGAAGACACCCTGGGCGCCGCGAAACATGCAGCCGCTCAGGGATGGATAAGCGCCGACGCGTTGCCGGCGGTCAGTGAAGAAAAGAAAGCGGACGAAGGAAAGGACGACAGCAAAGTGTCGGCGCCGGGAATCGAGCTGAAAGACGGGGAGAACGCACCATGAACCGTCCTGTGGATCCAGAAGAGGTGACGCCTACTGCACGCCGCTGTTCTTCATCCTGTCGAGCTTGGCGAGGTCGACCTTGCCAAGCGCGGCCTTGATGGCATTCATGTCGACGTCCCTGCCCTCGGCCTTGACGACGAAGCGGCCGCCGACCATCACGCTCAATTCGCCAAATCGCCCGCTCCTGTCGTATTTCTCCTGGGCTTTGTGGCCATTGAATGTCGTGGTCTTCTCGTACCCGGTGCCACTCTCGCGGTCGTACTCGGTGGCCGACCACGCGTAGTTTGCCATTCCGGCGAGCCCCGACATGCTGCCGATATCGGTCATCGTAACCGACATCGAGCCGGGCCCGTTCGACTTGTAACGACCCTCAGCCGTCGAGATCTGCATTCCCATCGCGCCGGTTTTTTCGCCCGTCGCATCCGTTCGAGCCATGCCCGGCAGCGATTCAGGCAGCAGGTCCTTGAGCTGACGGAAATCAACGGTCTCGACCTTCTTGCCGTCTTTTGAGCCCATCGCCGCACCCATGGCTCCCATTGCGGCCATCGCGTCGTCCATTCCCGAGCCACCGGCTTTTGCCGCCTCCGCCATCTTCCTGCCTGCCTCCCCCATCTGCTTGCCGGCCTCAGCCATGCTCTCGGCTGCCTCTTCCGCGGCTTTTTCCTCGTCGCTCTTGCAGCCGGTGCCGAGCAGGATTGAAAGCGATAGCAGAAGAATTCCGGGTCTGATGTTCATCTCAATCTCCTTTCAGATGTGGGTTCTGGCGCAGGCCAGCATACACCGCGAAGGGTTAAAATTCAAGCCGATTGAGCGAGCGGCCGGAGCACAAGTGGCCGTTTGCCGCGGGGTCTCCCGTGACAGTCTTTTTAGTACATTGCCATGTGATTGCGGATATAATGCTTACGCACCGCAGCGATGCTCCGCACTGCCGCAGCCCCTCACTCACTGGAAAATCTGATGCGCTTCAGAACCTGTGTCGCGTTTGTCACGCTCGCTGTTGTGGGCACGTCGTGCTCTGAAAACAGCATCAGCGGCCCGGGAGCGGTTGACGCTCCAGGATTCGTGGCAGCAGTGGCTCCGCCTGTGGTGCGGATCAGCGAAATCCACTACGACAACGTCGGCGCCGATGCCGGCGAGGCTGTTGAGATTTCTGGACCAGCGGGAACAGATCTGACGGGCTATCAGGTGGTTCTCTACAACGGCAGCGGTGGTGCGCCGTACACTACTTCGCCGCTCACCGGGGTGATTCCTGCGACATGCTCTACCCGCGGTGTCGTGGTCGTCAGCTACCCGTCGAACGGCATCCAGAACGGCGATCCGGACGGTGTCGCGCTGGTCGCGCCCGGCGGTACACTGATCGAGTTTCTTTCCTACGAAGGCACTTTCACCGCCGTCGGCGGGCCGGCCAGCGGTGTGGTATCCACCAGTATTGGCGTCGCCGAAACAGGTGACACACCTGTCGGCCAATCCCTTCAGAGGAACAGCGACGGCACCTGGAAAGCTCCCGAGGCGAGCACCTTCGGCGCATGCAATGACTTCAGCAATCCGCCGGCTCCGGTCGTCGTCGACCGTGTCACCGTAACCCCTGAAACCGCATCGATCGAGCAGGGCGCGACCCGGCTTTTCGTTGGAACCGCGTTCGATGCCGCCAACGCTCCGGTAACCGCAACGCTCACCTGGACCAGCACCGTTCCAGCGGTGGCCAATGTGAACGCAAACGGCCTTGCTACCGGGCTCACGCCCGGCAACACCTTGATCATCGCAGCCTCCGCGAACGGCAAAGCCGACACGGCGTCGCTTCAGGTAACCCCGCCGCCGCCGCCGCCGGAAACGCGATTCTCCGAAATCCACTACGACAATGCCGGCACCGACGTCAACGAGGCAATCGAGATTGAAGGGCCTGCGGGTACAGTGCTTACCGGCTGGACCGTCGTGCTTTACAACGCCGGCGGTACTCCGGCGGGTCAAGCGTATGACACCAGGACTCTCACCGGAGTCATTCCATCGATGTGCGACGGCCGGGGGGTTCTTGCAATCAGGTATCCCACCGATGGCATCCAGAACGGCGATCCGGATGGCTTTGCACTGGTAAACGCCCAAGGCACCGTAGTCGAGTTTCTCTCCTACGAGGGATCATTCACTGCGAGCAACGGACCCGCTGCGGGCAGGGTTTCGCGGGATATCGGCGTCGCCGAGGTCAACACGCCCGCAGGGCAGTCCCTTCAGCGCAACGCGCTCGGCGTATGGCTGGCGCCGAAGCTCGCGACCATCGGTGGCTGCAACAGTGGTGTTGGACCGCCTCCGCCGCCTCCCGGAAACAGCATCGGGTTCTCCGGAAGAGCGCCTGTCGGAGATGTGCCACTTCCCGTCGGGTTCGAGGACCAGATCTTCGCGACTCTCCGCGGACCGGACGCGGTGGTGATTCCAACCGTCTTCAGATGGACCTCCGAGACACCGACAATTGCGAGTATCGACGCTGACGGTGTCGTGCGTGCGCTTGCACCCGGCACCGCGATTTTCCGGGCCACAGCCCCCGATGGGGCAACTGCCACTTATTCGCTGCCGACGCGTGTTGCCGTTGCCAGCACCACGGCCCAGTACGGCAGCAACACTGAGTTTGGTGATCCGACCGACGCCGATGCAAGCAACGACTTCATCATCCGTCGCGATCAGTTCACAAGCTCGTGGAACAGCGCTCTTGGTACGCCTAACTGGGTAAGCTACAATCTCGACGCAACCCACTTCGGCCCGCAGGATCGTTGTGACTGCTTCACGTACGATCCGCTGCTGCCAGGAACGCCCTACACGACTGCTGCCTACACAGGGGCGGGCACATTCCACGGATATGCCATCGACCGAGGGCACCTCGCGCGGTCGTTCGATCGCGAGTCCGGCAGTCTGGATAATGCGACCACGTTCTACTTCTCGAACATCATCCCACAGGCAGCCGACCTCAATCAGGGTCCATGGGCGGTGCTGGAGAATTACCTCGGCGACTTCGCCCGTCTGCAAAATCGCGAGGTCTACATCATTGCGGGTGTCTTCGGCAGCAAGGGCACAATCAAGGATCAGGGGAGGATCACGATCCCCGACAGCGTCTGGAAAGTCGCCGTCATCATGCCACGCGATCAGGGAAATGAAGACATCGATGATTATCGGGACATCGATGTCGTCGCGGTCATCATGCCGAACGATGCCGGAGTCCGGAACGTGAACTGGGAGACGTACAAGAGAACCGTAGATGATGTCGAGGCGCTGACCGGCTATGACGTTTTGTCGCTGCTGCGCGACGACATCGAGATCGCCGTCGAGAGCGGGACCGCACCGCCAGTTGCCGCACTCGACGGTCCCTACGAATCGTTCGAGGGTTCGGTTTTGTCGATCAGTGCCGCGCTTTCGAGCGACCCGGACAACGACGCACTCGAATATGCGTGGGATTTCGGCGATGGAACGACGGGATCGGGAGTTGCCGTTGCGCTTGTCTATGCTCAGGACGGTATCTACACGGTGCGGCTCATCGTCACCGACATTCGCGGTCTGGCTGACACAGTTTCCACGACAGCCACCGTTTCGAATGTTGCGCCGGAAATCAGTACACTTGCCGATGCAACGCTGCCTTCCGGTGCTGTCTACACCGCTGACGGGTCATTCACAGACCCCGGTACAGACACATGGACCGCCACAGCTGATTACGGCGATGGCTCAGGACCCGTCGAGCTTGAGCTGTCGGGTATGAGCTTCTCGTTGTCGCACACATACGCCCCTCCAGGAACTTACACGGTGACCGTAACGGTCTCGGATGACGACGTTACCTCCACCCGGAGTGCAACGATCACCGTAACTGCTGCTCAGCCGCCGGCGCCGGTACTCGTACCCGTCAATGGCGCGAGGAAAGCTGTTTTGCTGGTGGAGCACTTTGTAGCGGCGGGCGCCCTCGGCAGCGGTGACGCTGCCTCGCTCACAGCCAAACTAAAAGCCGCCATTCAGAATCTCGAACACGATCAGAAACATGTAGCTACAGCACAGCTCACCGAGGTGCTTAAGGAAATAGACGGGTTGGTCGCGAGCGGACGACTGTCGGTGGTCAACGGTACTACTCTGCGCAATCTCGTGGCGCGCGTGATCGCTTCGATTCGATGAAGAGCAGGCATTCACACCGATCTTGTATCGCAGTCGTTACGCTCCCGGATCGTGACAACACCTCAGTCGCCCGATAGTATAGAAACAACCCCTGATTCGAGGACACGCAATGACTGCTTCCGCATCCAACTCGGTATCCGCCATCGCCAACGAGCTCGTGGCAATGTGCCGCGCCGGTCGTAACGAAGACGCGATCACCAAGTTCTACTCGTCTGACATCGTAAGCATCGAATCCGCCGGTAGCGACGAAATGCCCGCGGAAATGACGGGCATCGATGCCATTCGCGGCAAGAACAAGTGGTGGGTGGAGAACAACGAAGTTCATAGTGCCGAGGTCAACGGGCCATTCGTGGCGGGAGAACAGTTTGCCGTGCATTATGTCTACGACACCACGTTCAAGCCCGCAGGCCGCCGCATGAAGATGGACGAAATGGCGTTGTATACGGTGGAAGACGGCAAGATTGTCCGGGAGCAGTTCTTCTACAACGCTCCGGGCGCCTGAGAGACGGAAGTTTGCTCAGAAGCCCTGCCCGATTCTCCCGGTAAATTTCCAGGGTCCCGACTGATCGATCGGGCGAGTTACACCAACTGAAACGGAACCGCTGAAAAAAGTCAGCAACAATTCAGCGGTGGCTCGTATGCCGTCTGTGGGCCGGGAGATTGGCACCACAACCCCGCTCGCCGTATCCAGCCTGGAGCCGAGCCGCAGCAGTGCGGTTTGCGCCGCCGGTCCCGAAATGTCCGTCCATCCGGCACGGATCCCGGCCGCCACACCGGGTGCAATTCCCGGCACGATGAGATTTGCGGGCAGTCGTACGGGTGCGCGAAGAACCGGCAGGTTGTATCCAACGGTCGCCCGTCCGATAGCGGCCCGATCACCGGCAAATTCCTTGTACCCGTACGCGCCGAGACCCTCGCTGCTTCCAATCTCGAACATCGACTGCGGTATCGGCGTTCCGAGCAGCGTGCCGGCATCGCCCCGAGCGAACAACTCGAATGGCCCCAGCTCGCGCCGGGCGGCAATACGAAGCTCCAGCCGCTGCCAGCGCAGGTCGCCGTCGCCTCTCTCGTAGTGCACCCGCGCGCCGATCCCCCGGTCGACGAAGAGACCGCTCACCTGAGGATTGAGCTCGAGTGTGGTCGCACTGCGCACGAAACTTCCTGGCACAATCCCGCGGTTAGGCAGAAACCCGCCGTCGCCCACGTACAGTCCCTGCGACGCGTTCTGTTGCACTGAATTGTCGGACCCCGGCCCGATTTCGAATCGCACCACCGACCGACGCTCGAGCCCCAACGCGCGACTGACGAAAGCCGTCGCGCTTCGCCGGTCGAGGTAATCGAAATCGTCGCGGCTTCCGAGCAGTGCCGGGATTGTCGCGCCCCACGACAGCGGCAGCACAAAGTCGTTTGTGTTGTTGAGTGATCGCTCGACGCGCATACCAGCCGTAGTTCTTCCCCGCCGCTGCTCGATCCCGAACATGCCTCGTGGCACGCCCTCGGCCCACGCATACCCGATCGATCCGCGCACCGAAAGTCCGGGCGCGGAATCTCGAAAGTCCCGTTTCGCGGCGATACCGGTGAACAGGCCTTCGACCCGATTGAAGCGAAACACCTCGCCGAGACTTTGCGGGCGGAACTGCACCGTCGATCTGCCATTGGTGCTCCACGCCGCAGGTGCGAGGTCGTCAAAATCCGCGTAGTAGACATCCTCGCTCGAGGCACCCAGTGGTTTGGCCCAGTCGTCGAACCGCGACAGACTGTCGGAGGGCGCGAAGGTGAGGTGATGCCTCACGCCGGGAGGCGCCGAGGATCGGGCGGTCCACGATGAATCATTGGTGCGGTAAGTGTTGAACCGGGACACGATGCGGATGATGCTCCGGAAATCGCCGAAGAGTCCGATCCGGGCCTGCAGCTCGGTGCGCTGATACGCGGGCAGCCAGTACTGCCCGTCAACCTCGACGTTCACGAGCTCCACGAACGACGCGCCGCTGACCCCGGGTATGCGGCTCCCCGAAGCGATCGTCTGGCGGCCATTGCGCACTTCGACCATCCGGCCGCGCATCCGGACGATCTGCTTCCTGTCCGCGTCAAGCTGCATGTCGCCGTAAAAAAGGATCGCGTCGCCGGGAGCGTTGATTCGCGGCTCTACGCGCACGTTGACGACGGGAATGCGACGGCCCTGCGAAAACAGGACAACAGCCGTATCCCCACCGCTGAACGCGTAGTATGTGTCGCGGCTCGTCGCGAGCGGATGAATTGCCAACCCTGCGCTGTTTGTCCGCGGCAGATTGCTCGATGCAGTCGCCGGAATGACGCCGAGCTGCAGCCGATTCCCGTAGAGCGTGGGTGTAGTCCAGCCACCAAAGATGCTCATCAGCGAAAAGGCAGGGCCGACGGCCTGTGAGCGGTAGCCAGTAACGCGCTGATCATACCGGCCGGGCGCGCGCCATCGGACGTCGCTTGCGATTTGCTCGATCTGCACCGTGCGTTCCCGGCCACCGGAGTCGAGAAGAGCGAGCGACATTTCCGTTTCAATCCCGGCCCGATATGCGCGCAGGCGCTCGGGGATCTGCGCGTTGACACGCGCGGCCTCGGAAAGCAGAGTAACAAGCCCAGCCGAGTCGACCGCCGGCTGCGGGGCAACAGTATCCTGTGACAAAGCGGCGATCGAGATGGCAGCGAAGACGCAAGCAAGCATGACGCTATTTCCTGGAGAGTATTTCCACACCGCGAAGTACACGGGGCGCGGGCATTTGCTACTATTGGTAACCTTCAGGAGTGGGGTCTGATCCGGTTCCGCGCGAAAAGACGCCGCGATGATGGCTACGGTTCGCGTATTTTGCGTCGTGATTTCACTCTCCGGAATGGAGAATGGCAATGATCGAGCTTCAGACCTGCCCGAGCTGCAAGGCGCAGAGTGCTTCGTCCGCCTTCGAATACTGGGTCCTGGCGGAACGCGGGCTTGACGCAAAACGAATCGAGCCCGTGCTTCGTGCACAGATGTTCAGGGGCAAGTAGCAGACTTCCCGGGCCTCACCGGGCATCGCCCCCCGTCATGGCGGCAGCCCCGCCACAGGAAGCTCAATGATCTGCATTCTGCACGGCTGGCTTCTCGAGGGATCGGGAAGCAACCTCTGGACGAGATCGATCGTCACGGCTCTTGCCCGCGCCGGCGAGACGGTTCATCTCGTCTGCCAGGAAAACCATCCTGACCTTTACGACGCGATTGGCGAGGCGTATCGCCACCAAATCTCCGGTGCGGTGGAGCGGCGGTTTGCGCGCGAAGTGCCCTACGCGGGAAAATGCATTCTCCATCAGCCCGACATTGGCGAGACCTTGCCCGTGTTCGTCTGGGACAAATACGAGGAGTACGAGCGGGTCGTGCCGATGATCGAGCTCACTGACGATGAGCTCGAAACGTACATCGACCGGAATGTCGCGGTGGTTCGGAAGATTGTGATCCAAAATGGCATCAAGGCCATACATGCAAACCATGCAGTGCTGATGTCGGTGGTAGCTCAACGCGTGAGCCGCGAACTGGGGGTGCTCTTCGCGATAATGCCTCACGGAAGCGGAATCGAATACGCAGTGAAGAAGGATGAACGCTTTCTGCGGTACGCGCTCTCGGCGATGGAAGATGCCGCTACGGTTTTCGTGATCGGCAAGGAGATGCGAGAGCGCGTGACGACGATATTCAGCTCGGTGCCCGACATCGGCAGAAAGTGCATTGAGCTGCACCTTGGCGTGGACACCGCGCAATTCGATCCGGTGTTCAAGTCGCGCCGACGGGAGAAGATAGGATCGTTATACGCATCACTCGGCGGCACGGCCCGCGGCAAGACGCCTGACCAGACTGATACGATGCTCACGCGCCTTTCCGGCGAGCTCGGCCAGAGCGATCTTCGCGAGCTGTTTGTGAAGGCCGGTGAGTACGATTCCAAGGCACCCGATTCGGACATTGAAGAGAAGCTCCTCGAGGTTGACTGGGAGCGCGATCCAACACTGCTGTTCACAGGCCGTCTGATTTCGCTCAAGGGCCCGCAAGCGATTTTTGCGGCGCTGCCTTTCATTCTCGACCGGGCGCCCGACGCGCATCTCATCGTGGTTGGACACGGTCCACTGAGAGAACCGATGGAAGCCTTTCTCTGGGGACTGGAAAACGGAGAACGGCAGCTCGTCAACAACATCGTTGCGTGGGGCAGGTCGCTCGAAGGCGATCCGACGGGCGATGCGGGCGCCGAGGATCTGAGCAAGGTGCGATTCTATTACGAAGCACTCGAGGCAAGGGGCGAGCTTGACCTGTATTTTGAGCTCGCGCAGCAGCATGTCCGGCGTGACAAGGTGCTCTTTACAGGATATCTCACTCACACCCAGCTGCGCTATCTCTTTCCGTGCTGTGACGTCGGCATTTTTCCCTCCGTCGTGCGGGAGGCGGGCCCGCTCGTGTTCCTCGAAGCACTCGCGTCAGGGTGCTTTCCTCTGGGCACATACTTCGGAGGAATGGCCGCAAGCATAGATGCGTTATCGGAAGTTTTGCCGCCTGAGATAGCACAGGTAATGAAAGTCGATCCTCAAGACACTGTCCACGACATCGTGACGCATGTCCCGCAGGCGCTCGACGTTGGCGTGGCGTACAAGGATGTTCTGGCAAAAGTCGCCAGAGATAAATACGACTGGGTCAGTGTAGCCCGTACGCTCCGGCTCGAGCTGGGCGGAATGGGTTGAACTTCTGATATCTCCGGCACCGCGCGGTGAGGCGAAATCCGGCCCGCGGCGTGGCATGCGCCAGGGCCTGGGCCGGTGGGCTCATGGAAGGTTGTTATCGCGTCTGATCGTAAATGATGTCAACCGGAATTCCGCGGGTGCCGAGCCTGTCGAGATCACTCTGGAGTGTTGTGTCGATCTTGCCGAATTCACCGGTAAAGCGGCCGGACCCGTCGTAATCGCCATTGCCCTGAAGCTCCAGGATGCGCCGCGACAGCGCATCGACGCCTTCGCGCATCTTCGTTGCGTTGACGCGATACTTGCCGTTCGGCTCACGCGTGAAAGCTCCCATCCCTTTCAGGAAGTTAAACGCGGCAACGTTGGCTCGTCCGTGTGCAGAGGCCGCGCCAAATCTTACCGACCTGAACAATCCGGCCAGGAAGGTTACGTAGTTGTCATCCATTGACGCCGTCGCAGTTTCGTTCTGGGCGCTGAGCTGGCGGATCATGTAAAGTCCAAGGATATCGGCCTTGCCCTCCTCCAGCGCCGAAGCGCGTTCCTTGAGGGCGGCTCGCACGAGACCGGTATTGTTGACCGTGTTCTTGATGCCGAGTCCGTGGGCAACTTCGTGGAACATAACGTTTTCGAAAAAGGAATCGAAGTTCACCTGCCCCAGCTGATCGTCTGCAATGAGCTCCCGGGCGATGGGGTGCAGAATCCGGTCGAACTTTGCACGCATTGCGTTTTTCAGCTGCAGCCTGCGCGTTCCCTTTTTGAGCTGCACCTCTTCGTCGTTCGGAAGGTTGATCGCGATTGTTTTCGACCCCGAATTGGCGTCCCCTGAAACGAACACCACATCGTAGGCGTTGAGATCGGAACCCGCCGCCGGAGTTTCACGCTTGTACTGCTCGGCCACAGGAATACCGCGCTGGAGCGCGGGTAGCATGGCTGCATACTTTGCCAACCGACCACTCCATTCCTTGTCCTTGATCAGCACGAACCCCTCGTGCGTCGCTTTGTATCCGAACAGTGCATCCTCGTACGTTTCGATAGGGCCGATGACTATCTCGAGACGGTTGTTCTTCATGTCCATCCATGCCAGGTCGCTGGCCTGGTAATTGTCCGTGAGGAGGGCATCGGCACGAAGCTCCAGATAGCGGCGCAGGCCCGGGTCATCGGCGAGCGCCGCAGCGGCACGGAGTTTGGATGCGGCCAGCTGGTGCTGTGCGGCGAAGGCAACGTGAAAGGGAACCGTTACCAGGGCGCCGGCGGAGTTCCGCCGGACAAGCGTGTAGAGACTCTTGAGGGCATCTGCCTGCGGGCCCCCTGCCTTCACTGCGGTTTCGAATTCCGCTTTGGTCATGTCGCGCGGGTAATAGCCAGCGCCCGGCGGCTTTACGCCTGCTCCGGTGATGAATGGTGCGTTATCGTCGAGGCGATCCCATGGGCCGTAGTTCACCGTTACCAACTGGCGGGTAACCGGGTCGCTGATCGAGGACAACAGCGGTGCCGGATCGCCGTAGGCTTCACGCCAGAAAACATCGTCCATCGCCTTCGCTGCATCGATCAGCAATGGCAGCATCTGCTTTTCTTTCGCGGTGAGGCTGGTGACGTCGGCGGTGAGTTTGACGGCAGTGTATTTCGCCAGGCGATTGGCCACTGTAGCGGCTGACGAAGCGACAGCGGGGCCTGCCGTGATCGATGGCGTGTTCGCTGATGCCGGCGCGTTTGCAGGCACAGGGTCGATGACGGGCGCCGGGCGCGTCGCGCAGGCGGCAAGCCACCACACCAGGGAAAGAGGCGCAATCGATAAGCGGTAATGCATGGCAGCAGTCATAAGTGAGTGTCGAGAGGCGTGAAGGTGACATCGCAAGATCCGTCGACCTCGCAACGATACGCGTGTACCTCGGCGTTGTGCGCCCATTGTTTGCGGATCTCAATGAGCTCGAGAGCGTCGACGCGTTGACGGTCGTTCAGCAATGCGGGCGATGCCCAGGGAAACTTTCGCCGGTAATCCGCGCAGACGGCATCCGGCCGGCCGTGGTCCGACGGGCCGTGAAACAGCAGGACCACCCTTTCGATCTGGTGCAGCTCAATCAGGTATCCACACTCGCGTCGCAGCTGCTGGGCGCGCATAAAATCGCGTCCACTCGACGCAAGGGCGCCACCGCCGCCCGGCACGTAAAACCGATCGAAGCCGGCGAGGCCCAGCTGCACGTGCAGAAACTCATCCGTCTGCTCCTGGAGGCGTCCATCGGAACAGGCGACCACAAGGGTGTGCGGGCGATCGACTGACCACTTGAGAGATGTCATTTGCGCCTGCGCAGGAACATGTAATATGCGAGCACGTTGACCCCAAGCGCCAAGAGTCCAAGAACCCATTGGATGTTTCGGCTCAGGCCTGCGGGATAAAGAATTGGAATCAGATAGTGATCGATGAATCCGCCGGCATAACCTGCCTGACCTCCGCGCGCGCGGAATGAGTTTTCGAGTGGAGTGAGCGGACAGGTCCAGCCAGCGAATTCAATAAGCACGCCCCACACCGCCGCGGGCACGTGCACGTACACCAGCTTTGGCCAGCGCATCAGGAGAAATCCGCCGACCATCACGAAAATTACGAACCCCACGTGCAGGATCACGACTGCATCCGCCAACCAGCGGTAGATCATGCGGTTGACCCGGGTTGTGCTTTTGCCACACGCGGCATCAATCGAAAGAGCGTAACGACGATGAAAAGGATCCTCGACATTCCATTTCTCCCCCCGATTCACCAATGCTGTTCGTAACGGATGACTCTTCGGTTCACTGGCTAATCTACTCGTGACGCATTGCGGCGATGGGAGACAACCGGGAGGCGCGGAGGGCGGGGTATGTTCCGAAGGCCAATCCTGTGATGACGGACACCAGCGCTGCAATCAGAACTGTCTGCCAGGTAAATGCGGCGTGGAGCTGGCCTGCGTCTGGGAGCGCATCACCGCAGTGGCAGCAAATGCGACAACAAGTCCAATCGCCGCGCCGATCACGCTTCCCACACCCGTGATCGCAACCGACTCGGCGAGGATTGCACGAGGATGTCCCGGTTACGCGCGCCTGTCGCCTTGCGGATGCCTATCTCCCGGGTCCGTTCGGTGACCGCGGCAAGAAGAACGTTCATGATTCCGATGCCACCGACGAGAAGCGAAATCCCCGCGAACGTGCCCATCACCATCTTGAATATGAGTACCGATTGTCTCGCCTGATCGAGGCGGAGGCCCTGTCCGCCGCTTATTGACAGGCGTGTTTGCCAGGCGCCGAACTTGGTTGTCAGCCATGCTTCCACATTCTTTTTCATTGCGGGGTACATCTTCCACCCGCAGCGCGCGTACATAAAGATCCGGGGCGCGAGGTGTGACAACCCGAGCCATCGCTGAGGAAGCCACCGTTACGGGAACCCAAACGGAAAGGGAGCCCTGTCGCGGGTCGGATGGCGCGACGCCGACGATCGTGAACTTCGACCCTTCAATAGTCAGCGATTTACCCAGCGCCGCTGCGGCCGGGGAACCGGGTTGAATGATTGCTGACAAGGCCGGCGATACGATTGCAACGTGTTCGCGGTCCGCCACCTCTCTGTCCGTGAAGAACCGGCCTGAGGCCAGAGGCTTCCTCATCAACTGCGCCGCGGCAGGTGTGGTCGCCGTTACAATCGCGGCGCGGGCGCGCCCTGTGTCGGCCGCGATTCGCGCGGAGCCCTGCACGAGAATGGCGACTACCGCCGTCGAGCGAAGTCTGGCGGCCAGCTCTGTGGCGTCCGCAAGAGTGAAGACCGGATAGTCCGTTCGGGGAATGCGCACGCTGTCGATCATGTCAGACGTGGATGGCACAATCATCAACGCCTGCAGATCAGTAGTACTCTCTTTCTGCTCCCGCGCAAAAGCTTCCACTCCGTCGCCAATCGCCAGCACTGCCACCAGTGACGCGACTCCCATTATGACGCCAAGCGTGAAGAGGACCGTCCTGAGCGGATTGGCGCGCAAGGTCTGGACGCCGACAGCAAGTGACCCGGAGATGTTGGAGCTCATCAACATTCCGGGAATTTACGGACGGTGGAAGCGATGGTTTCGAACCCTGACCGTTTCATGCCGGATTCTGCAACCAGCTTTCGAGCGCCTGTCTGGAGTCGAGTATTTCCTGGCGTGATTTGATTGCCGGATGTGTCTGGTCCGGTTCATAGCCGGTGGGCATTCCGTTTTTGCCACTCACGATCCAGGAGCTTCTCGGATCACGCGGGCGCCCAGTCATCAGTGATCGTGGCGATGAATCAACGATGCCGGCGACGGCGCCGTATGTCGCTCGCTGCTGAAACTGGTCGAGCTGGTCGAGTATCGAGTCTACGGTATGAGTTGCGGGGGGCAGCGACGACGCTGTGGCGGTCGCTTGCGGGGGTCCGATTACTGAAGTGTCGCTCATGGGCGGTTCTCTCCTGTGGTAAGATGCGGATTGCCGAGGGCGAAAGGTCATCGGTTGGAGAGAGATGGCCGATGACGATTGGTTTTACGAGAAATGGAATTGCCGCAACTGGAGCCGGATCTGTTCCGACCCCGTCAGTGGATTCGCTTACCGCGGCCTGTGTAGACGCAGCCGCGTCAACGCAGAAAATCGTCCAGACTAACGAGTCTCAATCCCGGAATCCGCGCGAACTCCCTGCGATTGAGCGTCGCGACTGCCCTGCCATGGGCAATGGCAGTTGCGCCGACCAGGAGATCGTGTGGTCCGATGACGGCTCCTGTGCGAGTCAGATCGGCCCACAGCGCCGCGTGACGACGGGCTTCGGGGAGCCCGAACGGGAGCACCGGAATCAGGTCGAGCAGCGCATCGACAAACGCGCCGCGGCGTGCGCGTACGGCCGGCTCAGTTGCCCTGTGGTAACCGTGCAATAATTCCGACGCCGTGATGGCGGCCATTGCGACGGGCTCGTTCCCCAGCTTCTCCAGCAGTGATTCGAAACGGATCGCGCGACGCTCGGCGGCAATCAGCATCGACGTGTCGAGAATCACTCCCATGCCGTTGCAGGCAGCCGCATTTTTTTCCGGCCGGTGGCGATGTCGTCATGAAATTCGGATAACTCTTCCGGGGTGAGCCGGGGAATGTCGTTCCACCGCTCGGCAAGCATACGGGCTGTAAGGCGCGATGATTCGGACCCGGATCCCGACGGAGCGAGGTAGCGGGCCACGGCTTCCCGCACAACCTGGGACTTGGGAATACCTCGGGCTCGCGCAATGCTGGCGAGACGTCTCGCAACCTCGACAGAGAGGCGAAGGGTCAGGGCAGCGGCTTTCATGTATTACAATTGTATGCGATTGCAATACATACGTCAACGGTAGACACTTACACTCCGTTCCTGGCAGCGAACGCTGAGAAGACGCGGGACGGGCAACGGGCTGTATGGCATGATCGGCTCGACTAAGTAGTGTAGCTTAGCGAGCCTGTTGATAGTGTTAAAACGAACATCAGGCTTCGCCCTTGATAGCAAGGCATCTCCGCGCCGCGTCTATCGCGCCGCAGCGTGAATTGGGGGCCGGGATCTACCTTGCCAACACCCGCGATGCGGGCGCGAAATTGCTGCGACGCACTTCCGCCATTCGACCATCGCGATACGAGCCTTCGACCAGCTCGTATCCCAGCAGCGCGAAAATCCGGTCGCCGACGAACAATGGCCGAGCGTTGCCGTACCAATCCACACAGGAAGCTTTGCATCCGTCGTCGATTACTGTCTCATCCCGGGCTGACAAACTGCCGGCGGCGCCGAGGCGGATACCCGAAAAATGAAGGTCATTGCCATCTGCCCCGATCACCATCGCTCCCGGTGACATCGGCTCGATGCGGTCCACGCCATGCGGCAGCTTAATCTCCGTCGCAGGTCCAGGTTCGATCGGTACAACGTGCAGTGCCGACGCCGCGACTGCCTGTGCGCCCCAGCCATTGCCGAGACCGTAGAGAAGATGGTCGCCGACGAACCGGTTGTGGGTGACGTAGCCTTTCATGAGCGCGAGTGCGCGATAGCGCGCACCTGCGGCCATCCGCCTGCCGCTTCCGAACGACGACCGCGGGACACGCAGGAGCGCCGCGTCTCCCGCGGCGACTTCTCCTCTCCACATGCCGTCGCCTCGCGCTTCCGCACAATCGGCTGGAATGCTTCGCGCTCGCCTCCCTCGCGCCATTTGCGCATTGACGGAAGATTCTCCGAGACCGTTGTGGGATCGCTGGAAAGTGTCAGCGGCGTGTAGAACACCAGCTTCGACCCGATGAGGCGCGACGCGTAATTGCGTGACGAGTAATAGTCGTTGGAACGGAGAGGGTACGTGGACAGATATCGAAGGCGACCGGCGTCATCGATCTCGAATACACCCAGCTCCGTTCCGCCGCGCGCGTAGCTGAAGCCGACAACGACAACCTTGTTACCGGCGAGGATCAATTCGTCGTACCATGCTCCGCTGGGATCGAGTCCCGGGCCAAACGCATCGACCGTCGACATTGGCCGCGTGTCACGATCGGCGATTGATACCGTAAACAGCCGTCCGCGACGAAGGATTAAAAGGTGTTCGCCGCGGAGCTTCACGATTCCGCCTTCGTCGACGCCGGCGTGCTGCGTGTTGGTGATGGATTCGTATGCGGCGACGCCACTCACTACGTGAGCATCCTGCAGTTCCATTATCGTCGAGCAAAGGCGAATCGTGGCAGTCAGGGAGTCCATGACGCCTACGTCGAGGTCGAGTTTTGCTGTGGCAAAGCCAATCCGCCGCGCAACTATCGTCATTTTCGAACGCCTGATCGTGCTCTCGGCGGGAATCTCCAGGCGGAAGCGGCCGTCAGCTGTCGTGTTGGCTCCAAGACCCAGCGACGCTATTCCTACCGACACGCCAGCGAGCGCGCCCCCGGCAAAATCGGTGGCTCGTCCGCGAATTACGAGCAAACGGGGCGTCGCCTGGGCTCGCTTCGCCGCCCAGCGTCGTGTGACTTGTACTTTCGATTGTGAGTCGGACGACGGACAGGCTGCGGGTGACAACCTGCCCCGCCATTTGCGCATTCGCTCGCGCTGTTCGATGTCCAGCCATCGGCGGCGTTGGCCGGCGACCTCGCGGAGGTACGCAGAGAGCTCCCGTTCCGAACGGAATGCGGTAAGTCCACCCCCGTCACTTTCCTGCGCTCCGACCGGAGCGTTTAAAGCGGCAGCGTGGAACGCCGCGGGGCAGTGAGCATGAGGGACTTTCGCAGCATCCTGCCTCGATATAGGTGTCAGTGAGTTGGACGACCGAACCTAGGGGAGGTTGCACACGCGGGCGGCGACCGCAACGACGTGGCGACGTTCATCGAGGCAACCCGGTTGCGTACCGGAATGCTGTCGATTTCGGCTTGCAGCGGCGATCTTCAGGTGCAGACGAGTGTCCTGAGTGTTCGAATGGCGGGCGCCGTGTTAAGGTGCGATGCTTATACTATTGCCGTCGCGACATGCGTTCTCTGTCGTTGTCGAACTCGTTAACACTCAGGACCCTGCTCGGTGAATACTCAGCGTACGCTATCACTCGTCGTGCTGGTGTTGGCCGCCTGCACGGGTCGTCCCCCCGGAACCGCGCCGCTCCCTGTTTCGCGAGCGGTGGGTGCGGGGCACGGCGTCATTCCGTTGCCCGGGTCAGTTCAACTCGATCCCGCGCAGACATTCGTGGTTGATACGCTTACGACCATCCACGTTGACCGGGGCGCTGGCACGGCGGTCGAGGGGGTCGCCGGTTATCTGGCGACCATGCTCGGGCCGGCGTTGAAGCCCGAGATTCAAGAACTCGCCCCAGGCGCCTCGTTGCCGGCGAAAACATTTTATCTGAGGATCGATTCGGCTAACGTCGCAGGCGGAGCCGAAGGTTATGAGCTGACTATCGCTGCCGGCATGGTAACAATCGCGGCCCGAACGCCCGCTGGGCTTTTTTACGGCGTACAGACCATTCGGCAGCTGCTCCCGGCGTCGGTCGAACATCCTGCCGCTCTAAAGCGCCAGTTGACTTTGCCGGCGGGGCGTATCGTGGATGCTCCGCGGTTCGAGTGGCGTGGCATGATGCTCGACGTCTCCCGCCACTTCCTCGGCGTCGGCGACATCAAGCGCTTTATAGATCTGATGGCACTCTACAAGATGAACCGCCTGCATCTGCACCTGTCGGACGATCAGGGGTGGCGGATCGAGATTAAGTCGCGCCCCGAACTCGCAAGGATCGGAGGGAGTACGCAGGTCGGCGGCGGACGCGGGGGATTTTACAGTCAGTCCGACTACAGTGAAATCGTCGCGTATGCGGCGAGGCAGTTCATCATGATCGTGCCGGAGATCGATATGCCGGGCCACACGAATGCGGCGCTCGCGTCGTATCCCGAGCTCAACTGCAACAAGGTGCCGCCGCCAGTCTACACTGGCATCCGCGTGGGCTTCAGTGCCGTCTGCGTCGATAGCGCGGTGATTTATCCAATCCTCGAAGATGTGGTGCGTGAGATCTCGTCGCTTACGCCAGGGCCGTACTTCCACATCGGTGGCGACGAGGTCAAGACGCTGACTCCGGCGCAATACCGGAGGTTTGTCGAGCGAATGCAGGGAATCGTGAATGCGAATGGCAAGCGAATGATCGGGTGGGGTGAGATTGCGCCTGCTCAGCTGCTCCCGACGACTGTGGTGCAGAGTTGGATCAAGGATTCTTCAGCCGTGCATGCGGCGCGTGGTGGCAAAGTGATCATGTCGCCCGCGAAGAAAATCTATCTCGACATGAAGTACGACAGCTCGACTGTGCTTGGGTTGAACTGGGCCGGATTTAATCAGGTGAGGACGAGCTATGACTGGGATCCGGCGACCTTTATTCCAGGGGTAGGTGAGAGTTCGGTGTTGGGAATTGAGGCTCCCCTCTGGTCGGAGACGCTCGTAAAGGTTGAGGATTTCGAGTCGATGGCGTTTCCGAGGTTGATTGCGGTGGCCGAGGTGGGATGGACGCGCGGGGCGTTGATGGGGTGGGAAGGGTTTCAGCGGAGGCTCGGGATGCAGGCGGGGAGGTTGCATGCGCTTGGAGTCAACACGGGGAGGTAGCTGACGTCCGGGAATCATCCGAGAATCTGCGCCTCCCTGATGCAGCTATCGCATATGGGAAATCGCCTTCCTCAGTTGCTAATCTGTGGCCCGGGTGGCTGAGCAAATGCACGAATGTCTCTTTCGAAGGTTCTGGCCCCGTGATCGAAGTCAGGCGTCCAGCCTCAAGGACCTACGTACCGGTTCGCTTCTTTGCGACGGACCTCAGGTACGCCACGGTCCAGGAAACAGAGACTCTGCCTGCTGACGAATTGGGTGATGTGACGTTCCGGTGGGACTGGCGGTTCGTGGAAGGCGAGTTCATGGACGTGCTTCTTGGAGTCACCCTTGCCGCGACCCGCGGAAGGCTGGAGGAGGTCGAGGTATCCATGGTAGGATCGTTCAGGCTGCCGACGGAGACTCCTGATGTTTCGCTTGAAACGTTCGCGACGCTGAACGGCCCTGCGATGTTGATGCCCTACCTTCGAGAAGCCATTAGTGCCCTGACTTCACGCGGCTACTTTGGTGCATTCACCATGCCCCCCATCAACGTACATCATCTGATCGCCGGCATGGATCAGAACGCAACTGGCGTTCGTCAAGCGGCAGCGGATCCCGCGCTGGCGACGCTCATGGCTCGGCTCACACTTAAGCAGGCGTCGCAGCCAACGCGACAGAAAAAGAGAGCACGGAAACCAGTGGCTAAAGCGATGCCCTCGTAGAGCAATCCATAGGCAGGACAAACCGAAAGCTCAGCTGCTGATCGTTCTGACCCGGACGACGCGATTTCAGAGGCTTGTCAGAGCTTCGGAAAGACTGGATAGCGGCGGATTTGACCTTGCATAGAAGTTGACCGTCCGCTATCGTATGCAGGTAACCGAATCCCGTGGCGATTTCAAGCAAATTGCGGCCACGTTAAATATTCCGCTAAAGCGCTTCGCCCAGCGCCCACGCGTGGGCTTTTTTCGTTCTGGTAGCTTTGCATGACTCGTACACCTACTGGCTCTTCTTACCTGCAGGCACTTGCCAATCGCGTTCTCGTTTACGACGGGGCGATGGGAACGAGCATCCAGCGCTTCAACCTCACGCCCGATGATTTCGGCGGAAAGTCACTCGAAGGTTGCAATGACAACCTTGTCATCACTCGCCCCGATGTAATTCAGGCCATCCACGAGTCGTTCCTCGCGGTTGGGTGCGATGTGGTTGAGACGTGCACATTCCAAAGCACGCCGCGCCGCCTTGAGGAATGGGGACTAGGCGACAATGTCCGTGAGATAAATATCGCCGCCGCGCGCATTGCCCGGGCCGCCTGCGACAAGTATGCGACACCCGGCCGCCCGAGATTCGTTGCAGCGTCAATGGGCCCGACGGGGATGCTTCCATCCAGCTCCGATCCGGCTCTTGGAAACATTACTTTCGAGGAGCTCGCCCGGAATTTTCACGATCAGGCGCAATATCTCATGGAAGGGGGCGTTGACCTTCTTCTAATCGAAACCGCCCAGGACATCCTCGAGGTCAAAGCCGCAATCGCCGGCATAGAGCAGTTGTTCGCCAGGCTGAGGCGTCGCATACCCATTCAGGCGCAGATCACCCTCGATGTCTCGGGGCGCATGCTTCTCGGCACCGATATCGCGAGCGCGATGACGACGCTCGAATCGCTCGGCGTCGATGTCATCGGTCTCAACTGCTCGACGGGACCGGATCTCATGCGCGAGCCGATTCGTTATTTGTCAGAGAACGCGACGCTTCCGCTTTCAGTCATTCCCAACGCTGGATTGCCGCTTAACACGGGCATCGGTGAAGCCGTCTATCCGCTCGAGCCGGGGCCATTGGCCGAGGCACTGGCGGAATTCGTCCAGGATTTTGGTGTGCGGATCGTTGGCGGTTGCTGCGGAACCACCCCTGCTCATCTCGAGGCAGTCGTCAACGCGGTCCGCGAAATCGAAGGCAAGAGCGTCGGCCCCCGGGCCGAAGTTGGTGGAAACGGATCCCGCCCCCATCACCACAAAGTCCCCCGCGTAAGCTCGGCGATGCGCGCCATCACCCTCCACCAGGATCCCCCACCTCTCCTGGTCGGCGAACGCGTCAACTCCCAAGGCTCACGCAAAGTCAAACGCCTGCTCCTCGCCGACGACTACGAAGGCATCCTTGAGGTCGCCCGCGACCAGGTAGACTCAGGCGCCCACGTCCTCGACGTCTGCGTCGCCCTGACCGAACGCGCCGACGAAGCCGAGCAGATGTCGAAGGTCGTGAAGCTGCTCAGCATGAGTGTTGAAACCCCGCTGGTAATCGACTCCACCGAAGCTGACGTCATCGAAGCCGCGCTCAAGCACATTCCCGGCCGCGGAATCGTCAACTCCATCAACATGGAGAACGGCCGCGTCCGCATCGACGCCGTCGTTCCGTTGGTCAAAACCCACGGCGCCGCAGTTATCGCACTCACGATCGACGAAGTCGGGATGGCAAAAACACGTGAGCGCAAACTCGAGGTCGCGAAAGCCATCTACCAGATAGTAGTAGACGAGTACGGCCTCGCCCCTGAAGACATCATTTACGACGCGCTCACCTTCACGCTCGCCACTGGCGACGAAGAGTGGATCAACTCGGGCCACGAGACTATCGAAGGCATCCGCCTCATCAAGCGCGAGCTTCCCGGTGTGTCGACAATCCTCGGCGTCTCCAATGTGAGCTTCGGCCTCACGCCCGAAGCTCGGTCGGTGCTTAACTCGGTGTTCCTTCACCACTGCGTTGCGGCTGGCCTCGACGCCGCAATCGTCAACCCGGCTCACATCAAGCCGTACATGGAGATTTCGGAGAGAGAACGCGATCTCGCCAACGACCTCGTGTTCAACAAGAATCCGGAAGCACTTCAGCACTTCATCGAGTACTTCTCGACCGTCGGCGGAAACGGACAAAGCACAGCCACTGAAAAAGAAGACCCAACCGCGGGAATGACCGCGGAGCAGCGCATCCATTGGATGATCCTCCACCGCAAGAAGGAAGGGATCGAAGATCACCTCGACGCTGCCGGAGTCCGCGAGACGCCCGTACGAGTGCTGAATGAAGTCCTTCTCCCCGCGATGAAGGAAGTCGGCGACAAGTTTGGCGCCGGCGAGCTGATCCTTCCGTTTGTTCTGCAGTCCGCCGAAGTCATGAAAAAGGCGGTCAAACACCTCGAGCAGTTCCTCGAGAAAGCCGAAGGCTACACCAAAGGCAAAGTCGTTCTCGCGACTGTCTACGGAGACGTGCACGACATCGGCAAATCCCTGGTCAACACGATCCTCTCCAATAACGGCTACACGGTCTACGACCTCGGCAAACAAGTCCCGGTCAATACTATCCTCGAAAAAGCAGTCGAAGTCGGCGCCGACGCGATCGGACTGAGCGCGCTGCTCGTCTCGACATCGAAGCAGATGCCGCTCTGCGTGAAGGAGCTGGACAAACGCAACATGAAAATCCCGGTCCTTATCGGTGGCGCCGCAATCAACCGCCGCTTCGGCCGTCGCGCCATGTTCGTGGACGGCGAACGCGAGTACACGTCTGGCGTGTTCTACTGCAAGGACGCGTTCGAAGGTCTGGACACGATGGACGTGCTCCAGGACTCTGATCGGCGAGATGCGTTCGTCACGAAGAACCTCACGGACGCGCGCAATGATGTCTTCCTCCATACCGATGTTGGCAAGGACATCGCGCGAGGCGATGAGGCGGGCGCGCGAAGCGACGTAGCCGCGAACAACCGCGTACCCGCACCTCCGTTCTGGGGAACGCGAGTGCTTCGGGACATTCCCGTCGGCGAAGTCTTCGACCTTCTTGACCTCGATGAGCTCTACCGGCTCCAATGGGGAGCACGCGGTTCCGGGGAGAAATACGAAGCCACGATCCGGGACGAGTTCGAACCCGCCCTTGCACGTCTGAAGTTGGACGCCGAGCACCATGAATGGGTCAAGCCGCAGGCGGTATACGGTTATTTCCCGGCGCAATCGCAGGGCAACGACATCATTCTCTATGATCCTGCCGCATACAGCAGCGATGGTGGCTCGCTCCGTGAAATCGGGCGCTTCCATTTTCCAAGGATGGTGGGCAGAGAGCGGCTGTGCCTTGCGGATTACATCCGCTCTGTCGAGTCGGGCGACGTCGATGTCGTTCCGCTGCAGGTTGTGACTGTCGGCAACGAAGCGACAACCCATTTCGAGAAGCTGCAGGGGGCCAATGAGTACACCGAGGCTTTCTATTCGCACGGGCTCTCGGTCGAAACCGCGGAGGCGACGGCCGAGTGGATGCACCGGCGCATCAAACGCGAGCTGGACATTGAAACGACGGGAGTCGAGGACGGTGCGTCGACCAACACAGCACGCGGCGGCAAGCGATACTCATGGGGCTACGGCGCATGCCCCGACCTCGACGATCATGCCACTGTCTTCAAGCTTCTTCCCGCGACGGATGCACTCGGCATGACGATGACCGAGGCGTTCCAGCTGATGCCCGAACAAAGCACGGCGGCGATCATCATCCATCATCCTGAGGCGAAGTACTACGCTGTCAGAGGGATCGCTGGAGATGGGGCAGGAAAAGTTGCCGATGCCGAGAGCGCAACTGACTCCATAAACGAATCCGTCGCCCTCGATCGCGCCGCTTCCGGCGAGATCTCCCTCGCTGAGGCGCGCTCGGATAAATGATTCCCCCGCGGCCGAAGCGATGACAGACCGCACATACCTCGTCCAGCGGCTTCTGGATCCACAGCAGGTCATCGTCTTCGACGGCGCGATGGGAACCATGCTCTACTCCCGCGGCGTGTTCATCAATCAGTGTTATGACGAGCTCAACCTCCGTTCACCAGATCTCGTTCGGGCAGTTCACGCCGAGTATGTGAAAGCCGGCGCAGATGTAGTTGAGACGAACACTTTCGGCGCGAGCCGCACCAAGCTCACACCCTACGGACTCGAATCGCAGGTAATCGAGATAAACCGCGCCGCCGCTACGCTCGCTCGTGAAGCTGCCGGCGACAACGTGCTCGTCGCCGGAGCTGTCGGCCCACTGGGAATCCGCCTCGAGCCATACGGTCCCACGTCACTCGAAGAAGCACGCGAAATTTTCGCTGAGCAGCTGCGGGGACTGAAAGACGGTGGCGCAGATTTCTTCCTGCTCGAAACGTTTGGCGATCTTTCCGAAATCGAACAGGCAATTCTTGCTGCGCGATTGGTCGACCAGGGAATGCCGGTGATAGCCCAGATGACGATTGGCGTAGACTGCCTTACGCCCTTCGGTGACTCCGCCGAGGATATCGCGCAGTCGCTCGATGCATTCGGTGCTGACATTCTCGGGCTCAACTGTTCAGTGGGCCCGCAGACGATTCTCGAGGCAATCGAGAAAATGACTCGTGTCACGAGGCGCAAGCTCAGCGCTCAGCCGAACGCAGGAATGCCTCGTGAAGTCGGGGGGCGCAGCATGTACATGGCGAGTCCCGAATACATGGGGACCTACGCCGCTCACCTGGTTCGGGGAGGCTCGCGAATCGTCGGTGGATGCTGCGGAACAACACCTGAACACATCGCGGCAATGGTCGAAGGCATTCGACCGCTTTCTCCCCGTCAGGCGAGAGTGCCGATGAGGAAAGCGGTCGGCCTGGGAGGTAGCGCCGCGCCACCCGGCGACAAGGGGGTGGATCCCATCCCTCTCGAGCAACGATCGCGCTTTGGCGGAAAGCTCGCGCGCGGTGAGTTCCTCACTTCTGTAGAGATCGTCCCGCCCCGCGGCGTCGACGCGAGCAAGATGCTCCGCGACACAGAAGCTCTCAAGCTCGCGGGAGTAGATGCCGTCAATGTCCCCGATGGTCCCCGCGCGCAAAGTCGTATGGGAGCCCTTTTAACCAGCCTGCTGATCGAGCAGAAAGTCGGCATCGAAACGGTCACCCACTACTGCTGCCGCGACCGCAACCTGCTCGGCATGCTCTCCGACCTGCTGGGGGCATCTGCAATCGGGCTCCGGAACATGCTCATCATCACCGGCGATCCGCCGAAAATGGGACCATACCCGAATGCCACCGCGGTATTTGACATCGACGCGATCGGCCTCACCAATCTCGTCAACAAGCTGAACCACGGCCTCGACCCGGGCGGCAATTCCATCGGCGCACCAACCTGCTTCACGATTGGCGTTGGTGTGAACCCCGGCGCGATCGATCTCACTCACGAGCTCCGGCGCTTCACGTGGAAAGTCGAAGCTGGGGCCGAGTACGCGATTACGCAGCCGGTGTTCGACGTGGAACAGCTCGAGGCGTTCCTGGAGAAGCTCGATGGCAACAGGATTCCGATCATTGCGGGAATCTGGCCTCTAGTCTCAGTGCGTAACGCTGAATTTCTCGCCAACGAGGTTCCCGGCGTCACCGTTCCCGATCACGTCATATCGCGCATGCGCCGCGCGAATGACAAGTCGAAGGAGCACGGAGTTCAGGAAGGAATCGCTATCGCCCGCGAAATGCTCGATCGAGTGCGCCCCTCGGTGCAGGGAGTCCAGGTTTCGGCGCCATTCGGCAAGGTCGAACTGGCGCTGGAAGTCTTCAAAGAGACGCTGACCGGCAGCGCGGCTTAACCGGCGGTGGCATCTGTGTCCGTGTGGTGTCCAGGTGTGTCCATCTGTGACATCCGTGCTATTCTGTGTCATCTGTGGTTGAGGCACTCTGGAACTGCCAGTAACTCCGACCCGCACTCCGGGTACAACTGACGTGGCTCATCTCCGCACGTTCGTCATCATACGGCGCCTGCTGCCGTTAGCGTTTTCCTTTGCTCGCGATTTCCGCCGATGGATCGTCGCTGGCGGTTCAACACCGCGCGATGCCGTATTCCATCAGCGTCGAGCCCTGCAACTCGTCACGACCCTCGTCTCACTCGGCCCCACCTTCGTAAAGCTCGCGCAGGTCTTTGGCTCCCGCCCCGACGTCGTACCGGAACCATACCTCACCGCACTCGGCTCGCTCACCGACCAGGTGCCCGCAGTTCCCTTCGAGGACATTGAGCGTGAACTCGTCGCGAGCTACGGACAACACCCCGATGAGATCTTCGAAGGGCTCGGACGCGAGCCGCTCGCCGCAGGGTCACTTGGCCAGGTCTATCGTGCGCGACACGACGGCGCCGAAGTCGTCGTCAAGGTTTTGCGCCCGAATGTGGAAAGCCTCGTCGCCATGGACATCCGCGCCGTTCGTCGCCTGATCGATATTGTCTCCGCCCGCTGGTCGAATCCGCATCTCACCGCGTTCCGCGTCGTTGTCGATGAGTTTGCGCTGCGCATCGGTGAGGAGATGGACTTTCGGCAGGAGGCAGCGTACGCAACGGCCATCGGTGAAAGCTTCGCCGGTAATCCACGCGTCCTCATTCCCCGAATCGTCCCTGCACTTACCCGTCAGCGCGTCGTCGTGATGGAGTACATGCAGGGCACCCGCGTCGACGCACTCGCCCCGCTCATTGCAGATGGCCTTGTCAAAGGCGAGCAGGTTGTCGAAGCTGTCGTAGAGGCCTACATCCAGATGATGCTTGTCGACGGACTATTTCACGCCGACCCACACGCCGGGAATCTCCTCGTCACCGATGATGGCAGGCTTGTGTTGCTCGACTTCGGAATGGTGGTTCGGGTTGATCCGACGCTCCGTCAGCAACTCATCCGAACCGCCCTTGCGGCAGTGTCGCGTGACGCAGATGGGGTCATCAAAGGGTTCTTCGAGCTTGGCATTGTAGAGCCTGGAACCGATGTTACTGTCATCCGCCGGCTGGTCGACGTGTTGCTGCAGATGGCGTTCGAAGGGATTGCGTCAGCTGAGATTGCGAATCGAATGCTTACCGATCGCACGCTTGCGGACGACGTGATGCGGACAATCTATGACTGGCCGATCGTGCTGAGGGGAGAGCTGGTGTTCTTCGGCCGCGCCGTGGCGCTGATTGAAGGCATCGGCGCACGGTACGTGCCGCGGTTCAATCCGGTGAACTTTGCCGGCCCACTGATTTTGCGTCACCGCCGGGCGTTCTTCGCGGCGATGGGAAGCGATACGATCGCCCGTGAGCACATCGCGGTTCTCATTGCGCAACTGGCCGGCGACATAGGCCGCGTGATCCTCCACGCGACTCGGCAGATTGCGGGAGTGGTCGCAAGCGGCCTGCCCGCGCTGCTGGCCCCATTCAGCGCCTGGGTCGACCCGCCGAAGCAAATTCCCCCGGCGCACCTGCCTCCACTTTCCCCTGCCTCGCCTTCCGAACATCTTCCAGTGATATGAAAGCAATTCTCCTTGTCGATCACGGATCGCGCAAACGTGAGGCGAACGACATGCTCGTCTGCATGGCTAATCTCGTTCAGGCCATGGCGGGCCCGGATGTCATCGTCCGGCTGGCGCACATGGAGTTGTCTGAACCATCCATCGGTGCCGGTTTCAGCAGCTGCGTCGAAGCCGGCGCTACAGAAGTCACGGTCTTCCCCTACATGCTGTCGCCGGGCCGGCATTCGACATCCGACATTCCACGGATAGTTGCTGAGACGGCCCGAACTCATCCCAGCGTCACATTCACTGTCACTCCGGCATTCGGAGTGCATGAAAAACTCGGCGAAATAATACTCGGTCGCGCTGGTATCCCCACCGCGCCCGGGCTTGCCTCGATTAATGCCGACCAATGCTGGGATCCTGCATGCTCCCAGACTCTCTGTGGAGACGCCTGTCGCGCGAAACAACCTGCTGCCGCGGAGGATATGTGGAGCACCAACCTGCGATGACAATTTTACTCATGCGCTGCGCACTGGTTCTTATCGCTTTCACAGTCAGCGCCTGCGCCAGCGGCACGCCGTCCACTTCGCAACGACAGCGGGATATCATCTTTGACGACAAGGTAGGAACCGTCAGGACCGACGCCAACCCCGGGGGTTCGGCTGTCGCAGTCCCCGCCACCCCGGACAGGACGTGGAACGCGATACTCGGGGCCTATTCGATGATCGGTGTCGAGGTGAAATATCTCAATCGTCCTGCCGGTGAACTGGGTAATCGCAGTGTCGTCATTTCGCGGCGGATAGGGACTGGCGAAGTGTCCCGGTATCTCGATTGCGGAATCGATCCCTTCGCTGGACAGCAAGCCAACGCGTATCCCGTCAGAGTGTCTCTCGTTACGCGAATGTGGCCAGACCCTACCGGTATGAAGATCGAGACCAAATTCAGCGGATCGATGACCAAGCCGGGCGCGGGGGCTACTGTGCATTGTTCGTCCACCGGCTCCCTCGAGAGCCTCATTGGCGTTGCGGTGGTTAAGCTCAGCGCTGCGCCCCCTGCATGACGACCGATCTCGAAGTCGCGCGCACCGCGCTGACAGTTCTCTCCGAAGAGGAAGAGATGTTCCGCGACGCGGTTGCAGGTTTTGCCGAGGAATCCGTGCGGCCGATCGTGATGGAGATGGAAAATGCGGCGAAGATTTCGCCATCGCTGATCCCGAAATACTTCGAGCTCGGTCTTATGGGAATCGAAGTCCCCGAGGAATACGGCGGTGCTGGCGGATCGTTGTTCATGGTGACGCTCGCTATCGAGGCTATCAGCCGTGTCGATGCGTCCGCGGCGATCCTCTGCGACGTACAGAACACTCTCGTCAATTATCCGATAAACCGCTACGGCACTGAATTACAGAAGTCGAAGTATCTGCCGCGTCTTACATCCGACACCGTCGGCGCGTATGCACTATCCGAATCCGGCTCGGGATCTGACGCATTTGGCCTGGCCTGCCGCGCCGACAAACAGGGTGACAAGTGGATCCTCAACGGCCAGAAGTTGTGGATCACCAACGGCGCCGAGGCCGGGATTTACGTGGTGTTTGCGAACGCCAACCCGTCGTCCGGATACAAGGGGATTACAGCTTTTATCGTCGAGCGGGAGTTCAGGGGATTCAGCGTTGGCAAGAAGGAAGACAAGCTGGGTATACGCGCCTCGAGCACTGTTGAGCTTCTACTCGACGATTGTGAAGTCCCGGAGGAAAATGTCCTCGGGCCGGTTGGCCAGGGCTACAAGATCGCAATCGAGACGCTCAACGAAGGACGTATCGGGATCGGCGCACAGATGATCGGCGTCGCGCAGGGTGCCCTCGACGCCGCGGTACGATATCTCAATGAGCGGAAGCAATTCGGGAAAGCGCTGTCCGAGTTTCAGGGTGTCCAGTTCCAGGTGGCCCAGGCGGCAACCGAGCTCGAGGCGGCACGTCTCATGGTGTACAATGCATCGCGCCTCAAGGATGCTGGCCGCGACATCGCCCGTGAGGGTGCAATGGCAAAATTATTCGCGTCGCAGGTTTGCGAACGTGTGACCTCACTTTGCGTCGAGCTCTTCGGCGGATACGGATACACGAGGGATTATCCGGTCGAGAAGTTCTACCGTGACGCGAAGATCGGCGCGATCTACGAGGGCACGTCCAACATGCAGCTGCAGACGATCGCCAAAGCAGTTCTGAAGCGTTGACCACCGGACAATGACAATCATCCCACGATCGCGGTCGCAAGAGCTAGCTTCGCCGCATGTCCTGCATGTCCTGCATGTCCTGCATGCCCGGCATGCCCGGCATGCCCGGCATGTACGACCACGAGGCTCGCGCTTTCTTCCGCTCCTTCTGGTCGTCGCTTGCGCCATGACCGCGTCCGCGGCAACAGCGCCCGTGTCGTCGCAGGTTCCGGCTGCTGAATACACGGCCCGTCGGTCGGCCCTCATCCAGGGTTTGCCCGACGGGATCGTGCTCGCCCTCGGTTCCGCAGCACCGGTGGAAGACTACATCAATTTCTTCCAGAACTCTCCATTCAGCTACCTCACCGGATTCAGTGAGCCGGATGCCGCGCTGGTGATGGTAGTGCGCAAAGGCGCAGTGGCCGGGAAGCCCATCATTTTCGTCGCGCCGAGCAATCCTGCTCGTGAAGTGTGGGAGGGACGGCGGCTGGGGGTTCAGGGAGCGATTGCAAAGTATGGATTCGATGCAAGACCATCGTCCGCATTGCCCTCGGTTATCGATTCACTCTACGCCTCCGGTGCCGCCAAAGCGCTGCATGTCGTTGGAGATTATCGCGCCAATCGGGAGATAATGACGCGCGACGATCAGCTCGTATCCGCGATCGCTGGCCGCAACCAGGGCGTAACCGCGCAATCGATTACCGCGAGAGTCAACGCTGGCCGCAGAGTGAAAAGCGCGGCGGAGCTCGGATTTATCCGGAAAGCGGTCGCGATCACCGTCGATGCGCATCGCGAGGCGATGCACGCGATGGAACCGGGCATGAACGAGTTCGAGATTCAGGCACTCGTCGAATACACCTTTCGGCGGAATGGCGCGGACCGGCCGGGGTTCGGATCGATACTCGGTTCCGGACCGAATTCGACCACTCTTCACTATAACGCCAACGACCGTTTCATCGAGCGCGACGACGTCATCGTCATGGATATCGGCGCTGCCTACCTCGGCTACTCGGCCGATATTACGAGGACGATTCCGGCCGACGGCACATTCTCTCCGGTTCAGCGGGACATTTACACAGCCGTTCGTGACGCGCAGGCCGCAGCTGAACGTGTAGCGGCAGTGAACAAACCCTACGCAGCCCTCGTCTCGGCGGCTCAGGCCTCGTTGTCGGCATCTCTGGCGCGGATAGGGCTGATTGAAGCTGCAGGCGCGACGTACGATTGCGGCGCCCCCGGGACCCAACCATGCAGCCAGCTGTCACTGTTCTACATGCACGGGCTTGGACACCCGATAGGTCTGGATGTGCACGATCCGGGTGAGGACAATCTTGTTGCCGGAAGCGCTTTTACCATCGAGCCCGGGATTTACGTGCGCGAGAATCTGCTCGACATCATTCCGAAGACACCGCGCAACCTGGCGATGATTGCGAGAATTCGCCCCGCCGTGGAAAAGTACCGGAACATCGGCGTACGGATCGAGGACGACTACATCGTTACGCCGGCCGGCGTTGAGTGGATATCGAAAGCGCCACGGGAGATTCCGGAGATCGAGGCAATCATGCGCGAGCCCTGGACCGGACCCAGCTCGCGGGATGCAGGCAAAGTGGAATGGTACCGGGCTACCGGGCGTTAATCGAATATCAGAAACTCGCTGTAAGTAGTGCTGTTCACCGGGGCGCGGCGCCACCTGCCCATCCGGCCCCATTCAGCAATCCGTTGCGAATCCTTACCGCCTTCACAGTGGCATTCGTCACTGCGATCAGCCGCCTGCGTTCCGACGTCGTGAACTTCGCCGGCGCCGTGAACGTCAGCATCTCGGTGCCTCGTCTCACTTGCACCGCGATCGTTCCGCCCGGCGGAACGGCCGCGTACTTGTCATTGAACTTTTGCGCGAAGGTCGGATCTGAGACCGTAAGTCCTCCGATCGACACCAGATAATCCCCGAGCTTCACGCCAGCGGTGTTACCAGGACCGCCAACTATGACCTGCACTACACGTGCACCTTGATCGTCCGCCGAGACGGAAACACCGAGAGAGGGCTGCACCGACGATTCGACAAGCAGCCGCAACCCTGCGAGCGGCAGAATGCTGTCATATGGAAACGGGTCGCGCCCATCAACGTACCGCCGCTCGAACTCCGCAAACGATCTGCCTCCGGCTGCCCGCGAGACAGATGTCCACCAATCCGAGTTCGAAAAACCCAGGCCACGTTTATATGTGCTCCCATACAATTCCCGCATCACGGTGTCGAGCGATCGCTGGTTGTCGCTTGCATCACGGATTGCGATGTCCAGAAGCAGACCGGCGAGCGAGCCCTTGTCGTAGTAGAGGTCCGACGTTCCGTTCACCGGGCTGATCCAGGCCGACAGCGACGCATCCTCGAGCGCAGTTGGAATTGCCTGACGCACGTTTTCGATCTTTGCTATCGTGGCTGCATAAAACCCCTCAGGCGTGATGACCCTCGCACGCACTCCGGTAAGATCTGCATAATAGTCGGTGACACCTTCGCTGATCCACAGCAGCGGAGTTGGCTGTGGCCTGTCATACACGTAGGGCACGAGGTCTGCAGGCCGCAGGCGCTTCACGTTCCAGGCATGAAAAACTTCGTGCGCGTAAAGAGATGCCAGCGCGGGGTTGCCAACGACTATTGGCGAGACGATGTCGAGATGCGAGTTCTGATGCTCCAGCCCGGCAGCGGCGCCGCTCGGGAAATCAGGGTCGGAGACCTGAAGAAGCGTGTAGGTATTCCAGGGCACTTCACCGAAAATCGCAGCTTGCTGAGGGACGATCTTCGACATCTGGCTGAACATGACTGTGCGGACCGCGGGTGTTACGCTTCCAATTGGGTAGGTCGCGATGCGGAATTGCTTCCCGGCGGCCTGAGCACTGTCAACGTCGAAGCGGCCGACGAAAAAAGGCATATCCACCAGATCGTGGTAGCTCGAGGCAGCGTAAGTGCGCGGCGAGCCAGTGGACGTCATTCCGGTAATCACCCGCCAGGCCGGCTCGGTTCTCACACTCACCGTCGCCACGAAGTCGGTTCCCTGCCCCTCGGGATACAGAAACAGATTCGTCCCGTTGAAAAAGGCGAAGTTGGGCCTGGTCCACGACAGCGCGGTGTCGAGAGAATCCGCACGATAGTCGAACGCCACCGTCACGTTACCCGGTCCCGCCGCCTGGATGCGCCACGTGTCCGGGTCAGTCTTGTCCCAGTCGAGCGAATCCAATCCCGACCGCGCTCCGAAGCGGGAGACATACCTGGCGAAGTTGCCGATCGTATATGATCCAGGTGTCCACGACGGCAGGGACAGCAGAACCTCTCCGGCGGAACTCGTGGTGAACGACATCCTGACGGCGATGGTACGCGAGAGAGCCGTCGTCGAATCGAATGTGACATCGTAGCGGATTGCCGAGATTGGCATCGAGACCTGGGAGCCCGTCTGGGCGCGGGCCGCCGTCTCAGCGCGCGGCGGGCCCTGCGCGAAAGCATCGATGGCGAAAAATACGGACGCCGTGAGCGTGGTAAGGGTCAGCAGGATGTGTTTCACTCCAATACGTTACAAGCCTGCGGCGGGCAGTGCCATATTCGCCCTGTGCCCCGCCACGAATCACCCGTCTCACCCGACAAACCGTGCTTCACGTATGGAGCTCCGCGCGATACACATTTCCGCTGCCCGGGGGGCACCGGTTTCCGATCGAGAAATACGCGATGATCCGGGATCAGGTGCTCGCGGAAGGGATCACCCGGTCCGATCACCTGCACGATCATCCCGGCCGCGCATCCGTCGAAGACCTGCTGCGGGTACACACGAGCCGGTACGTCAACGCAATCACCGGTGGAACTCTCACTGTTGCGGAACAGCGGCTCATCGGGCTGCCCTGGTCGAGCGAGCTTGCCGAGCGTTCGCTGCGAGCGACGGGTTCGACATGCGAGGCCGCACTGCACGCGCTCGATGCCGGCATTGCAATGACGCTTGCTGGAGGTACTCACCACGCATTCGCCGATCACGGCGAGGGTTACTGCATTTTCAACGATGTGGTCGTCGCGACCCGGATGCTACGGGCGCGACGACGAATCACGCGAGTGGCAGTAATCGATCTCGACGTTCACCAGGGCAACGGAACTCATGAGCTGTTCACGGACGACGCTGATGCGTTCACGTTCAGCATGCATGGGCGAAAGAACTATCCGTTCAGAAAGATCGCGGGTTCGCTCGATATAGAACTGGACGACGGTGTCGGTGACGACGTGTATCTCGCCCTGCTCGAGAATGCATTGCCGGGCGTAATCGGATCTGCAAATCCGGACCTGGTTTTTTACCTCGCCGGCTCCGACACCCATGAAGGCGATCGGCTTGGCAGAATGAAACTGACGTTCGACGGATTGCTGCGGCGGGATGTGATGGTGTTCGAAAGTTGCCGGGCTGTTGGAATTCCTGTCGTCGCCGCAGTCGCGGGCGGGTATGGGAACTACATTGGAGACACCGTGCAGGTCCACGTCAACACTGCGCGGGTCGCGAGTACCTACGCCTGAGCATGACAACCCCTTTACGCGGGCAATGTGGCCGACCTCCTGAAAAGAGCTTACCGATGATTCACAGATCGCTCACGCAGGCAACAACCTTCGCTCTGGCAGTGCTTGTGACTGGCTGCGCGACGGCGCGTCCCCACGTTTCCGGTCTTTCCCCCGCAGATTCAACTGCGATTCGCAGTGATGTCCTGTTCCTGGCGAGCGACGCGCTCGAGGGACGCGGGACGGGAACTCCTGGCAACGACAGTGCAGCCGCCTGGATTGCGCGGCGTTACGGGAAGCTCGGCCTTATCCAGCCATTCCCCGGATACATCCAGCGGTTTGACGCCCGGTCGGCACAGGATGCCCATCAGGGAGCCACCCGATCCCGCGCCACCCAGAATGTCGTCGGGATTCTTCGCGGGACAGACCCGTCATTGCGAAATCAATATCTGGTTGTCGGCGCCCACTTCGATCACCTCGGTCGGTCCAGCGAATCTTCGCTGGATCCCGGCGCGACCGACGCAATCCGCAACGGCGCCGACGACAATGCATCCGGTACTGCCACCGTTCTCGAACTGGCCCGCCTCCTCGCTGCCAATCCGCCACGCCGATCCGTAATCTTCATCGCCTTCAGCGGCGAGGAGCTTGGACTTCTTGGCTCACGATGGTTCGTCGAAAATCCGCCAGTTCCGCTGTCCAGCATCACAGGCATGCTGAATTTCGATATGGTCGGCAGGCTGCGCGACGACAAGCTCATCGTCTACGGCACCGCGACGGCCACCGAGCTCCCCGAGCTTCTTCGGACAGCCAACATCGGAGCCGATGCACCACTCAAGGTCACCGGAATCGGTGACGGATTCGGTCCCTCCGACCACAGCTCATTCTACGGAAAGGATATCCCCGTTCTACACTTTTTCACCGATCTTCACGACGATTATCACCGAGCCACGGACGACGCAGACAAATTCAACGCCGGGGGTACCGCGCGCGTGGTCGATCTCGCGCACCGCGTGACCCGCGCAATGGCGGACCGGCCGGCCCGTCTCGCCTTTGTCCGTTCGGTCGGCCCGCCGGCATTGACGGGTAACCGCGCGGCCTCCCAGACATACCTTGGCTCGATTCCCGACATGGCCGCTGGGAGCACACCGGGACTGCGCCTGACAGGAGTGCGCGCGGGGAGTCCCGCGGACCTCGGAGGTCTCAGAGCCGGCGATCTCATCGTTGATTTCGGCGGCTCGCCGGTGAAGGATCTCTACACGTACACCGACGCCCTCTACGCACACAAACCGGGGGACGCAGTGAAGATCATCGTGCTGCGCGGGAGCGAGCGCGTTCAGCTGATGATCACACTCGGCAAACGCGGAGGGTAGAACCACGGCACCTTTGGCCATCCCTGCGCCGCGTGAATCGGGATTTACAACTACAACCGAAGAGCCGCTTTACTGGGCGGCCTACGGTCCGCAGGGAGCCCGGCGCCTGCTCGTTCTTCATGGCGGTCCCGGCGCGCATCACGATTACCTGCTGCCGCAGATGCTCCACCTTGCCAGACGTTACGATGTCCTTTTCTACGACCAGCGCGGAGGCGGACGATCGCGGGCGGCCGCCGGTGCGGACATCAGCGCGGCAACGCACGTCGCCGACCTGGCTGCGATCATCGCCGAATTTTCGATCGATCCGGTGTCGATCGTCGGGTACTCGTGGGGCGGGATGCTTGCGCTTCTCTACCTTCTCGAAACGAGACGCGATGCATCGTTGCGTCTGCCTGCCAGCCTTGCGCTCATCGATCCGGCACCGCTGGCGCGCGACTACCGGCGCTTGTTCGAAAAGGAATTTGCCACGAGGCAGGATGGCCCGCGGATTCGCGCAATACGAGACGAACTCGAAGCATCGGGGATCAGAGAAACCGATCCTGCCGCCTATAGGGCGCGAACGTTCGAGCTCGCCGTTGCTCCCTACTTCGCCGACCCCGGTAACGCGGTGAATCTCACGCCATTCCGGGTGACTGGCCGGGTAATGCAATCGGTCTGGTCAAGTCTTGGCGCGGAGTACAATCTCATTTCTGAGCTGCAGCCCGCTCATTGCCCGACGCTGTTTGTGCACGGACGTGATGATCCCATTCCCTTGGAGTCATCCATTGAGGGCGCCGAGGCGATGAGTGCCGAGCTCGTCCTGCTGGACGACTGCGGGCATGTTCCGTACGTTGAACAGCCCGGCCGGTTGTTTGCGGCGCTGGACAAATTCCTCGCCGCGCAAGACCCTCAGTGACCTGCGGCAAGAGATGTCAGATTTCGGCGTAATCCAGCATCACCTGTCGCCGGTCGAGATGGATGGGAAGCCAATCACTGTTTCCCTCCGCATCGCGTACGATGGCATCGAGCATATCGGCCGGCTGCTTTTCTCTGACCCGGAAACCGGCGAAGGAATACCCGACCACGGCGCGATTCCCGGCCGTACTGTCGAGAAGGCGATCGATTTTGCACGGCGGCTGAATGCCGACGTACCCACCGTTACCATCGCGCCCGCGCTGACAAACGCCGGTATACGTCACTCCGCAGAGCCACCGACGAGATGCTGATGAAGATCAAGTATATGAACCGGGTCTCAATCAACATGCGAAACGGACTGCTGGATCACGAAGGCGCGAAACAGGAAATCAAGCTGATCCAGCGGCGACTTCATGAGATGATCGACAGGCTTCCCAGTCGCGCGGGGATGGAGGGCTAGCAGAGGGCTGGCAGGCGTATATTGCGGTATGGACTCCCGCACTGCTGCCCATTTCCTTGCGCAGATCGGCGCGCTTCTCGAGATTGACGGCGGTCCGCGATTCAACGCTCGCGCATACCGGAATGCCGCTCGCGCCATACTGGCTCTCGGCGCCGATGATCTCGGACCGCTGATCGCGTCAGGTGAGCTGATGGCCACTCCAGGAATTGGGCCGGCCACGCTGTCAGTAGTTGAGGAATTGCTCGAAAGCGGTGAGTCGAGCTACCTGAGACGTCTCATCGAAGCAACGCCCCTCGGTCTCATCGAGATGGCGCGCGTTCCCGGACTCAGCCCTGCGAAGGTGCACTTGATCCATGGCTCACTGGGGATTGAGACCATTGGCGAGCTGGAGCAGGCGGCGCTCGACGGGCGGCTGGCAAAGCTGCCTCGGTTCGGTGCGAAGACGGCTGGCCGGGTGCTCAAAGGCATCGAGTTTCTTCGACGGTCCGGGGGCCGCACGCTTTATCACCGCGGACTGGAGCAGGCCGTGGCGATGCGAAACAGCGTCCTGGCTCATCCCGACGTTTCAACCGCAGTCATCGCCGGCTCGGCAAGGCAGCACTGCGAGACCATCGGTGAGGTGCGTGTGGTTGCCGTCTGCCGAGGCGATCCGGCTGAAGTTGCGCATTCCTTCGGCAACGCAATGCCAGTGATGGAGTCATCGACCACAGTCTTGCCTGGCGAAGCGACAATCTCAATTCGTTACGTGGACGAGGCGCGTCTCAGGCTCACCTGTGTTTCGCAGGGAAACGCGGGAATTCCAGTCTGGCGCGAAACCGGCAGTGCGGTGCACGTCACACAAATGCGCGAGTACGCGGCTGAGCGCGGCATGACCTTGACGGATTCGGCATTGATGGATGCATCGGCGCAAATGATTCCTCTTGCCACGGAAGCGGAGCTTTTTGCAGCGCTCGATCTGGACGTTATTCCCCCTGAGCTACGCGAAGGAATGGGCGAGATCGAGGCGGCGGCGGCAAGGTCGTTGCCGGCCCTGCTCACGAGCGAGGACATTCTTGGCGTTCTGCACTGCCACTCCACCTGGTCGGATGGTTCAGCGAGCATCGCAGAAATGGCGGGCGCGGCCCGCCGGCGCGGCTGGACCTACCTTGGGGTAACCGATCATTCCCAAGCCGCGTTTTATGCCGGTGGGATGAAACGCGACGAGGTTCTGGAGCAGCATGAGGAGATCGATAAGCTCAACTCCGCGGCGCCGGAGTTTCGGATTCTCAAGGGCATTGAAGTTGACATCCTGAGCGACGGCCGTCTCGACTACGATGATGACACGCTAGACCTTTTCGACTTCGTGATCGGCTCCGTGCATTCCCGCTTCAGCATGGGTGTCGGAAAGATGACGGCTCGCGTGCTGGCCGCGATGGAAGATCCGCGGCTGACGATACTCGGGCATCCTACCGGACGATTGCTGCTGTCGAGGGAAGGATATCCCATCGATCTCGATGCGGTTATCGAGCGGGCAGCCGAGACCGGCGTGGCCCTCGAGCTCAATGCTGATCCGCACCGGCTCGATCTCGACTGGCGTGAGTTGGGCAAGGCCAGAGAACGAGGCGTCATCATCGAGATTGGACCTGATGCGCACTCTGAAGCCAGTCTCGACAATGTTCACATTGGAGTGGGCATCGCCCGCAAAGCGTGGCTGCGAGCCTCCGACGTTCTCAACGCTATGCCCGCAGAGCGTGTTCTGGCAGTCGCTCGTGCGAGGAAGAGTCAGTGAAGAACCCCGCGTCCGCGGGACAGATTCCGCGTCGACCACGGAAAAAACGTGGTGCGGCGCTCAAGGCCTACGCGCTCGACACACTCGCACGCCTCAGGCGGGAGTATCCGGATGCCCATTGCGAGCTTGACTTCGAGTCTCCGCTTCAACTGCTCGTAGCGACGATACTCAGCGCTCAATGCACCGACAAGCGGGTGAACCTGGTGACACCCGCCTTGTTCAAGGCGTTCCCCGATGCTGACTCGCTGGCGACTGCCGAGCCGGCGGTCGTGGAAGACCTTATTCGCAGCGCGGGTTTTTTTCGAAGCAAGACCAGAAGCCTTCTCGGAATGGCCGCTGCTGTAACCGCGCGACACGGCGGTGTCGTTCCTTCGACCATGGAAGATCTTGTCGAGTTGCCCGGCGTAGGGCGCAAGACGGCGAACGTATTGCTCGGTAATGCGTTTGGTATGAATGAAGGCGTCGTCGTCGACACTCATGTCGGGCGACTGGCCGTTCGGCTCGGCCTTACCAACGAGACAGACCCGGTCAAGGTCGAGAAAGCACTGATGCCTCTTTTCCCGCGTGAGGAGTGGGCGTTGCTCTCTCACCTGCTGATATTTCACGGCCGGCGAATCTGCCTCGCCCGCAATCCGAAGTGTGCCGCGTGCATCCTTAACGACACCTGCCCGTCCAGCCGGGTTTGATGTTATCATTCAGCCAACTTTCCCCGAATAAATGACCAGATACGCAACGATCGAGACCAACCGCGGGACGATGACCGCCGAGCTTTACGACAAGGAAGCGCCGAATACCGTCGCCAATTTCGAGACGCTGGCCAATAAGGGTTACTACGATGGAATCAAGTTTCATCGTGTCATCGAGGACTTCGTGATTCAAGGGGGCGATCCCAACTCCCGTGAGTATCCCGAAGGAGATCGCCGGATTGGCACAGGCGGTCCCGGATACAAGATTGACTGTGAGACAGCCGGTAATCCGCATCGTCACGAGGTTGGAGCGCTGTCGATGGCCCATGCCGGCAAGAATACCGGCGGCAGTCAGTTCTTCGTGGTATTGAACGAAGGAAACACCCGCCATCTGAATGGCGTCCACACCGTTTTCGGCCAGGTAACTGAAGGCCTTGAAGTTGTGAAAACCATTAAGGCCAATGACACGATGACGAAGGTTCGTGTCTCTGACAGTGCCGGCGAGGCGAAAGAATAGTGTCGACGGCCGCGCCAAAGAGCACGGATCTTGGTGCTGCACTTTCCGGCCTGGTTCTAGGGGGTTCCGTTATTTTTCTGTTGATGCTCCTCGTGGTCTGGCTCACCAATTCGAGCTTCGCCAATCGCGAAGGCCACGGAGCGGCAGCATCGCCTCCCGGTGCCGCCGCTCCGCCCGGTAAATTGGCGCACTAGAGGTCCTTCGAGGCAGGAACGCCTGAAGCGTTCCAACACGAAGCAGATGGCGAGCGTAATGGGTGTAACACCACATGATCCGCTATCTCTGCGACCGCCACTCAACGATTGAACGATCCGGCACGTATTCCCAATGAGGAACGCGCGCTGGCCGTTGCTGCCCGCGCAGGCGATCACGACGCTTTCGCAGGGCTGGTTCGCCTGCACCAGCGACGCGCATACCTGGTGGCTCGTGCAATTGTCACCGTCCACGAAGATGCAGAAGACGCGGTTCAGGACGGTTTTGTCCGGGCATTCCAGGCTCTCGACCGGTTCGATCCGGATCAGGCATTCGGGGCGTGGCTCAACAGGATTGTCGCGAACGCCGCACTCGATCTTTCGCGGCGGCGGAAAGTGCGCACTACCGAGGAACTGCACGACGCTCTTCAATCACGTTTTCGCGATCCGGGCGAAGACGCGGAGTTACGAACCCGCCTCGCAGAAGCGCTGGCCCAGCTTCCCGATAGAGCAAGGTCAGTGATCGTGATGCATGACGTGGAAGGATTTACCCATGTGGAGATCGGCGAGATGCTCGGCATTCCGGGCGGAACCGCGAGGTCCGATCTTCACCACGCGCGACAGAAGTTGCGGGTTTTATTGAACGATCTGAGAGGCCAGTGATATGACTGATGAGCTGAAATTTCCCGGTCCGTCCGGGTGGAACGGAAATCAGGGTGATGACGAGCGGGATAAATACGGCCGCCTGCCCAATCCGCTGCTTCAGCTGATGCGAGATGCTTACGCTCCTCCGGTGGCAGACGCGGAGGGGGCTGCCTACTGGAACGGGCTCCAGGAGCGGATCATGACTCGCGCCAGCGCAGCAGGGCTGGCAGGGGCCGATAGCCCGTGGTGGTCCGTGCTCGGCGCGTGGGCGCAAACGGGCCTGATCGCTGCGGCTGCGATCTTCGCCGTTGCCGGCGTCATCAATCAGCGCGTGAGCGACAACGACTCTCAGTTCGTCTACGAATCAGTGGTGCAGCCCGCGACACCGGAGAGTCTGTCGGCGCCGGTCGATCTTCTGAGCGCCCCGGCAGGCTCGCGGAGCGACGCTACTCTCGGCTTCGTTCTTTCCCATTAAGGCAACGACACACATGCAACGCTCGAAAAGTTACGCGCTCATGTTTCTGCTGGGCGCTTTCATTGCAGGAGGCGCGATGGGCTTCACCGCCGATCGCGTGATCTCGCGCGATCAGCCGGGTCACCGCGGTGGTGGCCGCCATTCCATGAGTCGAATGGCCAAAGAGCTCGACCTTACACCGGATCAGCGTGTTCAGTTCGATTCGATCATGACCAACCGCCGCCGCCAGATGCATGAGCAATTCAAGCCGTTCCAGGCCCAGATGGACTCCATGGAACGAATCGGTAAGACGCTCAGCGACAGCACGCACGCCCAGATGATGCGCGTGCTCGAGCCTGGACAGCAGGTAAAGCTGGAAGCAATGCGGGCGCGGAGCCGGAAAGACGCCGCGGCGAAACGTGCACGCTGGAATTCAGGCAAAGACCGGGCTAACCACAAACCATGATCAGAAGCATCGCAGTGTTACTCGTAGCATCGATCCCTCTCGCTTCTTTGCGAGTTGCGGCGCAGCAAGTTGCCGATACGTTTGCTGTGCAAATCTCGCTTGCCGAAGCAGTACGAATGGCGCAACAAAATTCGCCGTCAACCGTGCAGGCGCGTGGCGCGATTCGTACTTCAAACGCCGCCGTCAAGCAGTCTTTCGCTGCCTTCCTGCCCAGCTTGTCGCTGTCTGCCGGAACCTCGAACCAGCGTGGCGACAGGTTCGATACACAGGGCAACCTGGTGCCATTTACCGGTCAGCCGACAAACTACTCAACCGGTCTCAACGGCAACCTGCAACTTTTCGATGGCGGTCGCAGGTATTTCGACTTGAACGGATCCAGGGCGGACGTGGACGCGGCTGAGGCCGGCGAGACGGTACAGCGCTATCAGGTCGCGCTCCAGGTCAAGCAACAGTATTACAATATTCTCGCCGCGCGGGAATCCGAGAGCGCAGCCCTCGCCCAGATCGAACAGACTACACAGCAGCTCCGCTCCGCTTCGATCAGGCTTCGCGCCGGTGCCGCCACGCTCTCCGATTCCCTGCGCTCGGTAATTCTGCTGGGCAACGCGCGGCTTTCGCTGTTGAATGCCCAGAATAATCTGAGCCTTTCGAACGCGACCCTGACGAGGCTTGTGGCGTCGCCGCGGCCTGTGACCGCGGTTGCCTCGGACACGATCGATCAGGCAGTAACCATTCCGGCGATCGCCGAGCTGGAGCGCTATGCCCTCGAGGCACCAGCGGTACTGCAGGCCGATGCGCAGCTCACTGCCGCGCGTGCCGCGGTGAGATCGGCGAAATCTTCGTTTCTGCCAACTGTGAACATGAGCTTTCAGCGGGGCGGCAGCGGACTCGATCCACGTTTTGGCGTGGGCGATAAACGGTATGCGTATAACCAGAACGTCAACTTCAGTCTGCAGTTTCCCCTGTTCAACAACCTGAATCGTGAAGTGAATGTCGCGCGGGCGGCTGTCGCCGAGGACAATGCCGTGGTTTCGTTGCGTGATTCGAAGTTCCTCGCGCGCCAGACACTGGTACAGTCGCTCAATCAGATGAGCACCGCCCGACAGCAGGTGGAGATCCAGCTGTCGTCCGTAGCCGCCGCGCTCGAGGATCTTCGCGTGCAGCAGCGGAGGTACGAACTCGGCGCGACGACGCTGCTCGATCTGCTTACATCACAAACACAGTTGGACCAGGCGCGAACGTCACTGATCAGGGCGCGCTATGACTACCGCGTGGCGAAGGCGCAGCTGGAAGCGCTTATCGGCCGTGACATCCAGGAATAAAATTGAAACGGAATATCATCATCACGCTTGCAGCATTCGCTGTACTGGCGTGTTCGAAAAAGAAGGACGAAGGTTTGACAATTCCCATCGAGCCGGTAACGCGACAGACCATCGTTGTCGATGCGCAGGCGACGGGAGTCGTAGAGCCGATCAACGTGATCGAGGTCAAGGCCAAATCTTCGGGGCAGATCGTGGCAATGCCTGTCGAAACGGGGACGCTGCTCAAGCAGGGCGATCTTCTGGTGCAGCTCGATACCCGCGATACGCGCAACGCGTACGCGCAGGCAAAAGCAGATGTGGATGCGGGGAACATCAAGCTCCAGGTGTCACGTCGCGCGCGCGATCGCGCAAGCGAGTTGTTCCGCGAGCGCATCATCACCTCGGGCGAGAACGAGGCAGCGCAGGTGGATTACGCGAATTCCCAGGCATCGGTTCTCCGAAATCGCGCCTCGCTTGACTTGAGGGCGCAGTCGCTCGAGGAAGCAACGGTCCGTGCACCGGTGGGCGGGACGGTCATCGAGAAGACAGTTTCACTCGGACAGGTAATCGCGTCAGGAACCGGATCCTTCGGAGGTGGCACGACGATCCTGAAGATGGCCGATCTCACGAAGGTAAGGGTGCGCGCGCTCGTGAACGAGACCGACATTGGCAAGGTCCGAGCGGGACTGTCGGCAACGGTGATGGTCGATGCGTTCCCGGATCGGCCCTTCGTTGGGACAGTGGAGAAGATCGAGCCGCAGGCGACAGTTCAGCAGTCGGTGACGATGTTCCCAGTCCTCGTGAGCATCGACAATCGGGCCGGTCTGCTCATGCCGGGCATGAATGGCGAGGTTTCCATCCAGGTCGAGCGGCGGGAGAACGTCATCGCTGTTTCGAACGATGCAGTGCGAAGTCCGAACGAGATCGTGTCGGTTGCGACACTGCTCGGCCTCAACGCCGACTCAGTGCGCGCCCAACTCCGGGCCGCGCGCGGCAACCGCGGCGGAGCGGAAGGTCGCGGCGGCGCCAAAGCTGGCGGAAGGGCAGATGCGGGTGGAGCTCAGCCAGGGGCGAGCGCTATTCCAGTCAGCGATCAGGGCCCATCTGCGCAGGGTGAAAGAGGTGCGACGCCTGAAGTTACCGACAAGCAATGCGCGGATGTGACCGCCGCACTCGCGAAAAAACCGGAGATCCGGACTCGCGTCGCGGAATTGAGGACGCGAATGCAATCGGGGGATCTCGACCGGCAGGCGATGCAGGCGGAGATGCAGAAAATCTACACAGCCGCCGGGCTCGATGCCGGCGTGGTTCGAGCCTGCAATTTCCGGGAGCGCGGTGAGCGCGGACAGCAAAGCAGAAGTGGCGGTTCGCCGCAAAGGGGACCGGGAGGCCGGTCACCACAGGGCAGTCAAATGGAACAGGGCGGTGCCACCGGTGAGAACGGCGGGTCGCCCAGTGCGGCGGCCGGGATGGGCCGCGGCCGTCCGCGCGGACGAACCGCAATGGTGTTCACTGTGAAAGACGGCAAGTACACGCCGAAAGTCGTACGCCTCGGTGTCAATAACTTCGACTACTCGGAAGTGCTCAGCGGGCTCAATGAGGGTGAGCAGGTTGCCATCCTGAATGTCGCGGCGATGCAGGCAAAACAGGCGAACGAGCTGGATCAGATGCGTGGACGGACCGGAATGCCAGGCATGCAGCGTCAGCCCAGCGGGCAGGGCGGACCGGGTGCACCCGGTGGTGGTGGCGCGGGTGGAACGCCGGGCGCGCGCGGCAGCGGTGGTCAACGCGGTGGTGGCTTCTGATGACACTTCCCACGCGACAGATCGAGGCCCGCGAGGCGGAGATTTCCGAAAGGCCAAATGCGGCGTTGCCACAGACCAGAACGCCGTTCGATGGCTCGCGGCCAAAGGCGGGCGGCGTGACGCTGGTGAAGGAGATCGTGCTCGTCGCACTCGGGGCCTTACGCGCGAACAAAATGCGGTCGTTCCTGACAATGCTCGGCATCGTAATCGGGGTAGCTGCCGTAATTGCCATGGTGGCGATTGGCAAGGGGGCGCAGAAGTCCATCAGTGACCGCATTGCCGGCCTGGGAACGACGCTGCTGCAGGTGCGGCCGGGCGCGCGTCGCGGCTTCGGCGTCGCAACCGAGAACAATGAAAAACTCACCATGAGGGATGCCGAAGCTCTGCGCGACCGCGGACAATTCTTCGCCGCTGTCGGCCCGGAGATGACGAAGCGAATGATGCTCCAGTTTGGAAGCCTGAACGCGTTGACGCAGATAACGGGGGCTGGGGCAAACTATCTGGATGTCCGCAAATACACCCTGGCTGCCGGACGGATGTACAACGAAGCAGAGGAAGCCGGCATGCGGCGTTTCGCGATCGTCGGGTCAGCGGTGATCGACAATCTCGGTTTGCAAACGCCTGAGGCTATACTGGGAGAACTCGTGAGAATCGGCGGTGTGCAGTTCGAGGTGATCGGCGTGCTGGCGTCCAAAGGTCAAACCGGTATGGGCCAGAATCCCGACGACTTCGTTCTGATCCCGATCACCACGGCGCGATACCGGGTGATGGGTACCGACCGTCTCAATTCCATAGCGGTGCTGGCTGCATCAGAGGAGCAGATTCCCGAAGCACAGGCGGAAATTCAATCGATCCTGCGCCGCGAGCACCGGCTCACGCCGGAGAAGAAAGACGATTTCGATATTCGTAATCAGGCGGAATTTCTCAATACCTTTGCAGAGACGACGAAGACATTCACGTTCCTGCTTGCTGGTATAGCGGCAGTGAGTCTCCTTGTGGGCGGCATCGGAATCATGAACATCATGCTGGTGTCCGTCACCGAGCGCACCCGCGAGATCGGCATACGTAAAGCGCTTGGCGCGACGAAAGGTGCCATTCTGTTTCAGTTTCTCATCGAGGCGATCGTGCTCTGCCTTCTCGGCGGAATAGTCGGGGTGGTACTTGGCGGCGGCGGTGCGGCTCTCCTCAACAAGCTCGGCGGATTCAATACGCAGGTCGATCCATCGTCCGTGCTGCTCGCCTTCGCGTTCTCGGCGGGCGTCGGTATTCTCTTTGGCGTCTGGCCGGCCCGCCGCGCGGCATCCCTCGACCCGATCATCGCGTTGCGCTACGAGTAGCACGACGTTGCTGCAACAACGGCGTATCTGCCGGCGCGGAGCCGGCGGGTACAGCGAAAAGCGGCCCTCGTAAAAACGAGAGCCGCTTTTCATTCAGTTCATTTGTCCGCTGGCGTGCTAGACTGCGTCGTCGACGTTTTCTTCGGCCTTGCCGAAGTTCTTCTTGATCTTGCCCTTCAGCTCTTCGGCGTGACCCTTAATGTGCTCACTCTGGTTGTCAGTCGCATCGCCCACCTTTGCGCGCGCATCGCCTTTCATCTCTTCCATCTTTCCTTCGGCCTGGTTTTCCATCCCGCGCTGCTTGAGGTCTTTGTCCATGGTAATTCTCCGCTGCAGACAAACATGAATTGAATCGGCCGCCATTTGCGGCAGGGTGGTAAATAGCAAGCGATGTGCCGTGAATTTCCGGCAACAACTTCTGGCCTTGCGGCGGACGGCACGCTAATTGAAATTCCGCAGGCTTTGCGGCCATCATTTCCTCATCTGTGCGACCTCCCTCTGGGGCAAACACATCAGCACGCACTCACAGACTGATCCTAGCGGGAGCCGTCTTCGCAGTCTTGCACTCGTTGCAATCGGTGTCGTGTACGGCGACATCGGTACGAGCCCGCTATACGCGATCCGCGAATGCTTCAAGCATGAAAACGGCTTGGCAGTAACACCCCCTAACGTCTACGGCATTCTGTCGCTGATTGTCTGGGCATTGATCATTGTAGTGAGCATCAAGTACATCGTTTTCATCCTTCAGGCCGACAATCGCGGCGAAGGCGGTGAGCTGGCGCTGCTGGCGCTGATTCTCCAGCAGCAGCGGCGGGACGGCGACGGCCGCCGCCGGCTCATTATCACCGCGCTCGGCTTGATCGGTGCCGCGCTGCTATACGGCGACGGGCTGATTACGCCCGCAATGTCGGTTCTCGGCGCCACCGAGGGACTGAAAGTCATAACGCCGCGCTTCGGCGTCTTTGTCGTTCCGGCCACCCTGGTGATCCTGTTTGGGCTTTTTCTCGTGCAGAAGAAAGGCACCGCAAAGGTGGGCCGCATCTTCGGGCCGGTAATGGTTATCTGGTTTCTCGTCATTGCATCGCTCGGGGTCAAGGAGATAGTGGCTTCTCCCGGAATTTTTCTCGCGGTCAACCCTCTCCACGGCATCCGTTTCTTTCTCAACCACGGATTCATCGCGTTCGTCGTTCTCGGCGCAGTCGTACTTGTGGTGACTGGCGCAGAGGCATTGTACGCTGACATGGGTCATTTCGGGCGCAAGCCGATTCGGCTGGCGTGGTTCGGGCTCGTCCTCCCCGCCCTCCTGCTCAACTATTTCGGACAGGGAGCGCTGCTGCTTCGGGATCCGACGGCGGCCGAGAATCCGTTTTTCATGCTTGCGCCACGCGTGCTGCTATACCCATTGATTGCACTGGCTACACTCGCCGCCATCATCGCTTCACAGGCGCTCATTTCCGGTGCGTTCTCCATCACGAAGCAGTGTGTGCAGCTTGGTTACAGCCCGCGGGTGACGATAGTGCAGACCTCGGAGACCGAGCACGGTCAGATTTACATACCCGAGGTGAACAAGGCGCTGATGATCGGCTGTCTGCTGGTCGTCATCGGGTTTCGGTCGACTAGCGCGCTGGGTGCGGCATATGGTATCGCGGTCACCGGCTCTATGGCTATCACCACCATATTGTTTGCGACGCTGGCGCGCACCCAGTGGCATTGGAGCTGGTGGCGGCTGGGGCCGCTCGTTGCATTGTTGCTCATCGTCGATCTGTCATTCTTCGGCTCGAATGCGCTGAAGATCAAGGCTGGCGGCTGGGTGCCGATCGCGATCGCGGCAGTGATATTCACCCTCATGATGACGTGGAATCGAGGTCGGAAAATCGTGCAGGAGATACTTACCCAGGGGTCACTGCCGATCGATTTGTTTCTCGCCGATGTGGCGAAGCGGAAGCCATACCGAGTGCCGGGTACAGCGGTTTTCATGACGTCAAATCCCGATGGCGCTCCTCTTGTTCTCCTGCATCATCTCAAACACAACAAGGTGCTGCACGAGCATGTGATTCTGCTTTCCGTCCTGTCGGCAAACGTGCCGACCGTTGCACCCGACGAGCAAATCACTGCCGCAGCGCTGGGAGAAGGGTTCTCGCGAGTGACCGCCCGCTTTGGGTTTATGGAGAAAGCAAACGTAATGGATGTGCTGGAACGATCGAGAGAACTGGGCGTTGTCTCCGATGCGCGGGACACGAGCTTCTATCTCGGCAGGGAAAGGCTGCTCGCAGTCCGCAACTCGAAACTCGCCAGGTGGAGGAAAAAGCTCTACATCTTCATGTCGCGAAACTCGCGTACGGCGACAGAGTATTTCGCTATTCCCCCGAACAGAGTAGTCGAGCTCGGTGCACAAATAGAATTCTGAGCAACGAGGTAGCGCCATCAGCTTGATTCTGCCGCATCGGTAGCGGAGATTCCATGCTCCTGAGGGCAACACGTCGGCGATATGTCCTCTTATCGAACCGGTCCACAGCAATCAGCACGCACCCCGAGGCTCATCCCACCGGAACCCGCCTCAGACAACTGACGCTCGTCGCCCTTGGTGTCGTCTATGGCGATATCGGCACCAGCCCGCTCTACGCCCTTCGGGAGTGCTTCAAGGAAGAATATGGTCTCGCCGCCATTCCGGCGAACGTCTACGGTGTTCTCTCCCTAGTCGTCTGGGCGCTCGTCCTCGTTGTTACCGTAAAGTACCTCGTTTTCATCCTCCGGGCGGACAATAACGGGGAAGGTGGAGTACTGTCGCTGCTCGCGCTCATTCTGCAGAAAACCAACGGCAGCGAGGACGTACGGAGGCGGGTATTGATCGGGCTCGGGATCGTCGGGGCCGCTCTCCTCTACGGCGATGGGGTGATTACTCCGGCGATTTCGGTGCTCGGTGCCATGGAAGGACTCGAAGTCATCACACCCCGGCTGACGCCGCTGGTGGTCCCGCTGGCGCTCGGGGTCATCATATCACTGTTTCTCGTTCAGAAAAAGGGAACGACCCAGGTCGGCCGGGTGTTCGGGCCGGTGATGGCAATCTGGTTTGTTACGCTCGCCGCTCTCGGCGTGCATGAGATTCTTCTCGCACCAGAAATCCTGCAAGCCGTCAATCCGATTTATGGCGCACGGTTCCTCGCAACTCACGGAGCGCAGGGATTCGTGCTGCTCGGCGCTGTTGTTCTGGTCGTCACGGGGGGCGAGGCGCTGTATGCCGACATGGGTCATTTTGGCGCTCGGCCAATCCGGCTCGCATGGTACTACCTCGTGCTGCCGGCGCTGTTGCTCAATTACTTCGGGCAGGGTGCGCTCATTTTGCGTGATCCGGCCGGCGCCGTAAATCCGTTCTTCCTGCTGGCGCCGCGATTTCTTCTCTACCCATTGGTCCTGCTGGCCACGATGGCCGCTATCATCGCATCCCAAGCGCTGATTTCCGGGGCGTTTTCGCTGACACACCAGGCGGTCCAGCTCGGCTACAGCCCGCGGGTGAATATTATCCACACCTCGAAGACGGAGACGGGCCAGATCTACATCCCGGAAGTGAACACGACTCTCATGATCGGCTGCGTTCTCGTAGTGCTCGGGTTTCGGTCCTCCAGTGCGCTCGGCGCCGCTTACGGGATAGCCGTAACTGGAACGATGGCAATTACGACGGTTCTGTTCTACATACTTTCCCGCCATCGCTGGCACTGGAGCCTTGCAAAAGCAGGTTCACTCGCGGCGTTCTTTCTCATCATCGACCTGGCGTTTTTCAGCTCCAACGTTCTCAAGATTGCGCACGGCGGATGGGTACCACTCGTCCTCGCCGTATTCCTTTTTACTCTGATGACGACATGGAACCGCGGCAGGAGGATCGTTCGCGACCTGCTGCGAGACAACTCCCTGCCCATTGACTTGTTTCTCAAGTCCGAAAACGAGGAGAAACCGCTTCGCGTAGAGGGCACTGCAGTCTTCATGACATCGGATCCCGAAGGAGCGCCGCTGGTGTTGTTGCATCACATGAAGCACAACAGAGTGCTGCACAGGCAGGTGGTATTGCTTTCGATACTCTCGGAGAAAGTTCCTGAGTTTCCAGACGCCGAACGAATCACGATAGAGACGCTCGCGGAAAATTTCTGGCGCGTGAAGGCCCGTTACGGATTTCTGGAAAGCGCCGACGTACCGGCTGTTCTCGCGCGTTGCGCCGATGCTGGTATCATGGCAAAGCCGATGAGCACCACCTACTACCTGGGCAAGGAACGACTGATCATCAACGACACCAAGCCGGTTATGGCGCGCTGGCGCAAGAAGCTCTACGTGTTCATGTCCCGCAATTCGCGCTCAGCAACCGAGTTCTTCAATATTCCCTCTAACCGCGTAGTCGAGCTCGGGGCACAGCTGCAGTTCTAGCCGGATCGCCCGCGAACGCGCTCGATATCGCGGCGATCCTTCTTGCTCGGGCGACCGGTTTCGTAACTGTTACTCGCGTGCATTGCGCGAACGTGGGCCGCCATCGCCTCGCGGGCCTTTTTGCTCTCTGCATCTTCAGCATAAAGCGCGGACGCGATGGTGGCTGATCCGCGTTTCTCCGATACGCCAAGTACGGCGATGACATACTCGTACGGCCCGGAGCGAATCCGGATTCTGTCGCCCGCCTGGACCAGCCGCGACCTTTTGCAACGTTCGCCGTTCACCTCGATTTTGCCGCCTTCGATTGCATCGGCTGCCAGTGCGCGAGTTTTGTAGAACCTCGCCGCCCACAGCCATTTGTCGATGCGAACCTTTCCGGATCGTTCGCCTTCCTCGAAACCGCGGGGCACTGGCATGTACCCAACCTACTTCTTCTTTTCCCTAGCGGCTCCCTTCTTCGCGTCCCGCCTGTCGGAGCGTTTGTAGATGACAGTATCCGCATCGATGAAGCCCTCACCATTGTCCTCGAGAATCCGGATGCGGCTCGATCCCGGCACACGCGATGGCGACAGCAACCGTAGCTCCTCCAGACGCTCCAGCATCTCCGGTTGCGGCCGCGTTTCAATGCGCACCCGGGGCATGGTGAAATTCTGGGGCCGGACGTTGTACATCCCGGGAGCGGTGCGATACATGAAAGTGTTGCCGGCGCCGGTAAGGCCGTCGAAGCCGAAGCCGAATGCGCGGTCTCGCGTCATCAGATCGGATGCCCTCCCCGCGATGACACGAACGTCGCGCAAGCGACCCGCTGAGTAGACGCGCACGTTTGCGACGCCCCCGGGTGTGAGCTTGCCCACTTCGCGTGTAAGCCGATGGGACGGCAATCCACTCGTGTAAGTGTCAGCAGCATCCGCCGCTGACAATCTCAGGTCGACTCCATTGATCGAGACAATACGATCGCCCTCGATGATCCCCGCGTTCTCCGCTGGCCCTTTCGGGTTAACATGCGTCACGAATACGCCGAGGCTGTCGCGGACACTCCCGGTGGCGGTAACCTGCAGGCCGAGGGCGCCACGCCTCATTAGTGCGGAATCGCTGCGGGTAACCCGTACTGTCCGCGTGCATTCAACGCGGCCTTCTCCAGTGGTCACGCAATTCTCGCCATCTGGCAAAGGCATACGGAGGGGTGCGGGCTGACGTGGTTGCGACGGTCGTTGGGGGGGTTGCTGTGCGCCCATTGAGGCCGCAAAGGCAGCAATTGCGGCGGGGGCGAATATTGCCTTGATAACACGCATCATCTTCTCCGGGAATCTGGTTTCACGTTGTATGACAGCATCCGCCAGCGCAGGGTTGCCGGTGCAAAAGGACGGCAAAGCCGGGCATATTTGAGCCATGGCGACCACAGTCGAACCGGGTAAGCGCGAGCCGCACGTTCCGGACGTTCACACGTTCGAGCACCATTGGCAGGACGAAGCTGACGCTGCGTTCCTCTACAGGATTCTCGCCGAGTCGGAGACTGACGCCGGGAAGAGTGACATATATGCGAGACTTGCCGCGGTCGAAGACCGGCATGTAGTCGTATGGGGCGACCTGATGGAGAAGCACGGTCATCCGGCTCGCGAGTTCAGGCCCAGCCCGAGAGCCCGCGTGCTTGCGCGCCTGGGAAAGACGTTTGGCCCCGGGTTTCTGCTTCCAATGCTCCTGCAGGAGGAAGGCCGGGAGGTAAAGGCCTACCTCGACATGCATCGGGCCACCCCGGCCGGTGCACCCGGCGGCGGTGAAGCCCTCACTCTCGCGAAGGAGTCCGCTGAGCACGCGACTACGCTTGCTGGAATCGCGGGCAAGAGTGGCGAGCCATGGCATCGGACCGAATCCGGGGGATTTCTCCGCAACGTCGTCTACGGATTCAACGATGGGCTCACGGCAAACTTTGGACTTGTTGCCGGTATCATCGGTGCCGGAATTACGGAACAGCATCAGGCGGTGGTAGTTGCCGGAGTTGCGGGAGTCATCGCGGATGCACTGTCGATGGGATCGAGCGGATTTCTCGCCGCCAAGAGCGAGCGCGAAGTCTACGATTACGAGATCGCGATGGAGAAGGACGAAATCGCGCTGATGCCGGAGATCGAGCGCGACGAGCTGGCGCTGATTTACGAAGCCAAGGGTATGGATAAGACGTCTGCGCACAAGCTCGCTACTCAGGTCATGGCCGATCCCGAGCGCATGCTGCAGGAGCAAGTCCAGGAAGAGTTGAAGATCGGCGAGCAGACCACCACTCCGTTCCGGGAAGCATGGGTGACGGGAACCGCGACGGCATTCGGCGCGATCATTCCCGTATTTCCGTTCTTCTTCACGAGCGCAACGACGGCCATCGTGCTGTCATTCGCAATCTCGATGCTGTCGCATTTCCTGGTGGGTGCGGCAAGATCGGTGTTCACCGGCCGCAGCATTTTTCGATCGGGGCTTGACATGTTTGTCGTCGGGCTGGGAGTTGCGATACTCGGTTACTTCGTAGGCGGATGGGTGGGCGATCTGTTCTAGCCTGGCCGCTGCCGGTACTCTTCAGTTACGCGACAATGCTGAGCAGCCTTTCCGGGACAAACACGATTTTTCGCGGCGCACCTGAAACAAATTTTGCGATCGACTCCTCCTTCATCGCCACCGCGAATGCCTCGTCCTGAGTGATATCGCGGGGAACATGCAGTTTCCCGCGCATCTTCCCGTTGACCTGAACAGCGAGGTCAACCTTGTCCTCGAAGGCGAGCAGCGCGTCGAACTGGGGCCACCCGGCATCGAAAACACTGCCTTCGTGCCCCAGCTTCTCCCACAACTCTTCGGCCACATGCGGCGCAAACGGCGAGACGAGCTGCACCAGCGGCACCACCTCGGCGCGCGAAGGCGTGCGCTCGCCGCGGCGCAGCACGTTCATGTATTCCATCATCGCGGCGACGGCAGTGTTGTAGCTGAGCTGCGGAATATCCTGCGAAACCTTGCGGATCGTTTGATGGAGTTTCCGCGTCACGCGTGAATCGCCCGCGGCAGCGTCTGGCGGGGACTCGCTGGCAGTGACCACCGATGCCCAGAGCCTGTCCAGGAATCGTCTGACACCCGAAATGCTGGCATCCCGGAAGTCACCCCCCTCTTCGAAGGGCCCAAGGAACATTAGATAGGTGCGGAAGGCGTCGGCGCCCCATTTCTCGATGTACTGGTCGGGAATGACGACGTTGCCGCGGCTCTTCGACATCTTGGCGCCATCGCGAATGATGAGACCGTGGGCGCGAAAGCGCGTGAACGGCTCCTCAAAGTCGATGTGACCCATGTCGTGCAGTACCATCGTCACGAATCGGGAATACAGCAGGTGGAGAACCGCGTGCTCGTTGCCACCGATATAGCTGTCCACAGGAAGCCATTTCTTCGTGATCGCGGAATCGAATGGGACCCCATCTATTCCGACACTCGGGTATCGCAGAAAATACCACGCGCTGTCGAGGAAGGTGTCTGATACGTCGGTCTCCCGGCGGCCGGTCTTCCCACATGCCGGGCAGTCAACCAGGTACCAGCTCTCGTGACGAGCGAGCGGCGATACGCCCGAGTCGTCGGGCTTGAAATCGCTGACGAATGGCAGCTCCACCGGCAGGTCCGTTTCCGGCACCGGAACTGCGCCGCAGTCGTCACAGTAGATGATCGGAATGGGCGGGCCCCAGTATCTCTGCCTCGAGATGCACCAGTCGTGAAGTCTGTAATTCACAATGGCAGACCCGGTGCCGGATTCACCCAGCATGCCGACGATCTCGCGCTTTGCCTGACTCACCGGCATTCCGTCGAATCGCCCTGAATTGACCATCGTTCCATCGGCCGATTCGGTAAACGCTTCCACCAGCGGCGTCTCGGCGGTTTCACCGTCGGCGGCGACCACCCGCACGATTGGCAGGCCGAATACCGACGCGAACTCGAAGTCGCGTTCGTCGTGGCCTGGCACTGCCATGATTGCGCCCGTCCCGTACTCCATCAGGACGTAGTCCGAGATCCACACCGGAATATCCTTCCCCGTTGCGGGGTTGGTCGCGTACGCACCAGTGAAGACGCCCGTCTTGTCAGTACCACTCTTCCGCGTCACTACATCCTGCTTCGCGCTGCGCGCCAGGTATTGCTCGACCGCGCTTCGGTAGACACCACCGGCCAGAGCGGCCACGAGCGGATGCTCCGGTGCCAGAACCAGATACGTCGCGCCGAAAACAGTATCGGGACGGGTCGTAAAAACGCGGATCGATTCCTTGTCCCCCGCCGTACCGATTGCCCTAAGCGGAAACGCGATCTGCGCGCCTTCGGATCTCCCAATCCAGTTTCGCTGCGCTGTCTTGGTGGTCTCCGACCAATCCAGCGTGTCGAGGTTGGAAAGGAGCCGCTCCGCATAATCGCTGATCCGGAAAAACCACTGGCTCAGAAAACGCTGTTCCACTGGCGTGTCGCAGCGCTCACACGCACCGCCAACCACCTGTTCGTTCGCAAGCACCGTCTTGCAGCTGGGGCACCAGTTCACCGCCGCCTGTTTTTTATATGCAAGCCCATGCTTCAGCAGCTGCAGGAATACCCACTGCGTCCATTTGTAATATTCAGGGTCAGTCGTTGAGAGCGAGTGTGTCCAATCCACCATCAGCCCTGCCCGCTCGAGCTGCCGCCGGAAATTTGTGATGTTCCGGGGAATCAGCTTTGTCGGATGTATGCCCACCTTGAGCGCATAATTCTCGGAGTGGATGCCGAACGCATCGTATCCCAGGGGCTGCAGGACATTGTGCCCCTGCAATCGCTGAAATCGTCCATATATGTCGCTCCCAACGAACGCGAAAAGATTGCCGACGTGCAGCCCTTCCGCGGACGGATACGGGAACATCATCAGGGCATAAAACGGATCAGGCGCATCCCGGGTGTCGACAATGTTGGTGCGGCGGTCGCGCCACGCCTGTTCCCATTTTGCTTCGACTGCCGACGGGTCATATCCCACCTTCTCTGCGGCGGGATATGCACCAGCCGCATTGTCCGGGATGTGCGGGATGTCCATCAGTACAAGTTAGCGTCACCCTTTCAGACTTTCACCCTGCCATGACCCATCCGCTGCCGATGCACCCTCAACGTTTGCAGAGCGATACCGCGCTGATCCTCACACCATCATGGGAAGGAATTCTGGTCGTGGATGTGGAATCGGGAGGACTCATGACACCTCTCCTTGGCATGCTTCAGCGCCAGGGTCAAACAATCTCGCGGCAGTCCAAAGCTGCGCGCGCGGGCGAGCAGGGCGAAGGGTTTGGCGTCGTCGCCGATTCGGCAGAAGCGGCGGAGCGTACTGATCTTCTGGCTCGCGCGATGGCGGAGCGAGTTGGGCGATCGCGAGAGTCGGCGGCGCGAACTCTCTCCACACTGCAAACGGTCAACGATGCCACGCATCATGGCCGGCAGTCATTCCTTCAGGTCGAGCAAGGCGTAATTGGCGCCGAAAAATGGAGCGGGGCGATTGAAAGCGCTGTTGCGGATTCGGGACGACTGGTAGTCGACATGACCGAGCGCCTCGACATCCTCGCGCTCGGCACTCAGCGCTTTGCAAGCGCAATGCATCAGGTAGCCGCGACGAGCGAGGAGCAGAGCGACAGCATCGACGAGATCGCCGGTGCAGCGAGTTCGCTCAGCTCTGCGGCGAAGCGTGTGGCTCAGCTCGTGGGGACATTCAAGCTGGGCGATACCCCGGTGCATGGAACGCCAGTGGTGAGACGGGCGGCTTTTTAGCGCGACGCGGTTTGGATGGGGGCTTTGTAGAGTGGCGCTCGATTCGCTGGAAGTTGTGACTGCGCTCAGCACTTGATGCCAACCGCTTTTCGTAGTCAGGAGCCAAGCCTTCGCCTCAACTCCAGGCTGCGGGTATGAAACGGGTCGAGCTTGAGAGCTTCTGCGACGAGACTCCGCGCTAGAACTGGTTCGCCCGCTGCTTCGTGCGCGCGCGCAAGTCCAGCACGTGCCGCCACCGACCTGGGAAACAGCTCGGCACTCAGCTTCATGATCTTTACTGCATCGGTGCCCTTCCCTCTCGCGATCAGCGCAGCCCCGATCTGGCTGAATTCCCACTCGGCACCGTCGAAAGCCTTTGGATCTTTTGCATAGGCTGCGCGCGCGTCCGCCACACGGCGATCGACCCCTTCGGCCGCGATACGCTTCAGGGCGGCGTCATACCGCCGATCGCGTGAGAAATCGGTAGCCCACACGTCGAGCTCGATATTGATATCGACTGTATCGGCCATCGTCGCGCTTCGCAGCTGATCGAACCATTCGTTGTACTTGCCGCCACCAACGATACCGAAATCTTTTCGTGCAATTCGCATCGTGCCGCCAAATGCCAGCAACGTTGATCCGTGCGGATCTTCCAGGGGCTTGGTTCTGAGAGGACGAAACGGGATGTCGATAGTCCGCGTGACTCCATGCATCGTCAACGGCCCTGACGCCACAAAGCCATTTTGCGCGCGGCGAATGGACTTGCTCTGAAAAACTATCGTTGGGAATTTCCTTGCGTCGAAAAAGTCCGCGCTTCGAAGATGGTCGTCGCGATGTTTCCACCCGGTGTTGATGCTGTTGGTCTCGATTGCGACGGTGATTGCCGATTGCCCGGGGCTTCCGTCTGTCGTGGGTGCGTAGACCAACGTCCCCTGGACGTCGTCAAATCGGCCTTTGACGGCGCGGCCGAGGAAGCCGATCGAAAACGAGACGTCGGAGTGTCCGGTGTCGATGCGGAACTCTCGAAGAGCCGGGGGCGCCGCTCGCGCGACGCGAGCCGCTTCGGTTCGGAGGTCCTGAGCCGGAATGCTTAACGAGAAAAGCGCTGCGGTCACGGCAAGAAATGACAATGATCGTTTGAAGATTTTATTTTACCTCGCGAGTGAGAACGATTTCGTGATTGCCCTTTGTTCCTGACGACCGCTTCCGGTCTACCTTCGTTCGAATACCCAGGCCGTCGGACTTTCTCACCCAGTAGGTGTGGACGACGGTTCCGTGAGTGACGGCAAGCCGCCAGCAGTCGAATTCGCCGGCCGGAACCCGTATGCGCTCTTCACCTGTAACCCGGAGCTGTATGGGATAACGAACGTCGGCAGGCACTACTGCCCAGCCGACTAGTGAAAGGCTGGCGGCCCAGCCGGCGTGCAAGCGCACCGCTGAAAGCATGAGTGGAGCCGACGCTTCGCTCATGTACGGGCCGGAGGCGGGCGCCAGGAATTTTGCGATAGGCCGTCGAACCGTGACCTTGTCATTTATCTCTGCGCTCATTGATCCCGAAACACTGTCGCCGGTGAAACGCTGACTGATGTTCAGCCGGCTGTAGCGCAGGTACGGCGACACGTGGACGGTGCGCATGACAGGCGTCAGATCGCGCTGCCTCACCACGAGTGATTCAGTCTCGATACGAACGCCGTTGGTGCCCGGCTCCATGGTCCACCTGTGCTCGACGAGCCAGGACGGAACCCCGGCAACGTTCCAAGGGGAAACCCGCAGAAGGCCACGGCCGGTTGCACGGGATTGCGCACCCAGTGCCGTTGTCTCAATGCGGGAGAAAAAATATTGGCCTGCCTTCAACCGGCGTCCGTCTACCCCCCTGAGGCGAGGCAGCGTCGAAGGCTGCAAGGCCGCTGCAGTGGAAGGCAGGAGCAGCCGGCTGATGAAGACTCCCGGCGTACTGATCGGCATGTCAATCGAATCGTCGTACGGCGAACCAGTGGTCGCTCTGTTGTCGATCACTGGCGATGTGCGGGAGGAACGACTGTCGAATGCCAGGTAGCCTGCTGCACCGATGACGAGCATCATACCAGCGGCAATGCTGCCGATCATTCTCGAGCGCCCGGTGGTCCGCTCGTCGTCTCGCGGCAGAATGATTCGGTCACCGGCCGCACGCGTACTGAGAATTTTCTCGATCAGCTCAGGGGACACCGTCGGAGAGGCGATCAGCCGGGCCTGCGCCGTAACGTCACGTGTCGAGCCTACGGTTCGGCGGCATTGATGGCAGGACGTGAGATGCGCCGAGACCCGGGAATGTTCGAGTGGCGTGGTCTCGCCATCGGCGAAACGTTGCAGTGCGCCGGCGCGCGGATGGAAAAGGGAGATCGTCATCGGTCGTCGTGGTCGGAGTGAAGCGCCAGCCTTAATGCGCGTACTGCGCGATGCAGCCGCACCTCGGATGTGCCGCGGTTGATTCCAAGCATCGCCGAGATCTCTGCATGCGAGTGTCCCTCCATGACCTTGAGTACGAACACGAGTCTCAAAGATTCAGGAAGGGCTTCGATCGCCCGCTGGATCGGAGCAGAGTCAGCAGCCGAATCGGCGCGTTCGCTCGACTCGATGAGCGGATGGTCGTCGAGCGAAAGCTCGCGGGATCTTCGTTTGGCGCGGATCGCGGAGAGCGCTGTTCTCGCAATGATTCGCTTGATCCAGGGTTCGAACGACCCACGCTCGTCGTAATGCCTCAATGCTTCGGGCAATCCCACGAAAACATCATGCAGAATATCTTCTGCGTCGTCGGCCGACCCCGTGAGACGCCACGCGAGCCGCATGAGCGATTCCGAGTAGCGTCCGTAAACTTCGGCTAGTGCCGCCGGTTCACCCCTCCGGGTACGGTTGATGAGGTCGCTCATCTGCATCGGCAGTACGTCGTGACGCGAGGAATCGGAATAAGGCATCGTACAATCAAACGCGGCTGGTACCGGAAACCTTACAAGGCTGACCCAGTCACCGCGATTCCCTCTGGTTGCGAAACCGGCTTCATCCCATTTTAGTGCGCCCGCGTGTGCCGACCGGCGCGCTGCACTAGCAGGTACAGTCGCAGTGCATCCGAGTCTGCCGGGCGAGCCCGCACAGCGGGCGCGCCAGCTTCGCGGCCCGGCGCGTTTCCACCAAGGCTCTCCCCCGGCGTGCGCTCCAGAATGGCAAATGAGCTGATCAATCCTGCGATAATGAGCGAAAAGCCGCGAGCACACGTAGCCGCAACCGTGACGGCCGGGTGGTCAGCGCCGGTTGCGGCTTCTTCAGCTCCGCCTCGGGACGAAATGACCTATTTTCGCGGCCCCGATCCTACACGATGCCGAAAGAGAAACCGGCCCCGGCCGAGTAGCGATTCGATGGTAGTGTCTTCAATCGTTGGTGGCTTGCCGTCCTGTTATAATGGTGCGCTCGTCCTCTCGGGTTCAAACAGATCATACATCTTCGGCGCGTCATTCAGACTGACGCTGCGTGAGATAATCTCGGGCGGATCGTCTCACCCTTCAGGATGCGGTCGAGCAGCGGGTACAGATAGCGGTGCACATCGCACTGGCCGGTCTTGGCCGTCAAGCTTTCGCGAAGACGGTGCCAAGTGGAATTCTACCGGTCCGCATCCCCACGCCGCGGCGGCGGCGTCGCTCGGTTGAATTTCCGCGTATTCAGGGGGTTGAGCGCCTTCGATGCACGATAGGTGGAAGAACCGCTGTGCCGCGAGCGTGAGAATCGATACTTCAGACAGGACCGACCATCTGCAACTGGTTGAATAGCATGGGCGTTAGGTGGTGGTGAACGTGTTGTGGTGTTGGTTGCCGGCACCCCCTAGCCCACTCTGTTGGGGTTGCCCGAACGCTCCTGTTGAGCGTGGTTAACCGGTCATTCAGGGTTGGCTTCCGGCGGGCTCGCTTTCTTTGGAATGGTGCGGACATAGCCAACCAATGCTCCAAGCGCCATTGCTGGCCCTACGTAGATAGCAAAGTCGTATAGTGGCCCGAGGTCTAACATACAATCCTCGCAGGTTCGGTCTGATGTGCGATATGAGACGTACCCCGCTAAAAAGCCTAGGAGGGCCCCGATAGCCATATGCTGCGCGACGATGTCCGACCGCGATTTAATCCTTTTTGTCCTCTCCTTGATGGTGCTCTCCTGTCCGAGATGCCCCGGTGCGAACGGCGCTGCCGCGTGTGCTTCAGCCAGGCTTCCTGTGTGAGCAAAGCCATCTGAGACTCTTTGCGCGGGCAGTTCTGCGGACACCAGTAGTAGAATCGCCGAATTCGCGGCCAGGCAAGCCACAATCCGGTTCCTCGTTGCGCGTTTCATTTCAGTTCGCTCCCTCATGGCGGATCCGTCACGCACGTCGAACACCCTTCCGGCGGCTCGGTGAAGTTGTGACCGAAGCCGATGTGCAGTTTGCCGCCGTCGGACAGGTCCGTAATTGTTACGCTTGCAGAAATCCTCGCCCGGATTGTGCCCGGACCCTGGTTCTCAAAATACTGCGCATAGACCGTCGTCGCGGGGCTTGTCGCGCCGTTGTCCCATTGGTAGGTGAACGATCCATCGCCACCGGAGAAAGTTGCGGTGACGGTTAGCTCGTCGACTACCGGCCACCGGTAGAGCTGCTGGTCGGGCGTGATCGCGCCACCATACATGCCTCCCACAGCCTTATATGCGTTCACTATTCCCCATCCGGCGTGTGGGTCTCTAACCGACTGTCCCGCCCAGCGCATGCGGTCAAGCACCTGCTCACCGCAGCTCTGGTCAGGTGAGTTACTGACGGTGCGAATTATTGGCGGATTAAGCTGCTGATGGTTTGCGCGGGGCCCAGCCGGAGCCCGCGCAAACCATGATTCGAGACCCTGGCCCCTACGCGACCTGCGTTATGTACCACCAGGCAACAATGGCCACAGTTATTACGAGCAGGATCAGCAGCCAGTTAGGTAGGCCCTTCCTGCTTTTTTCTTCGATCCGGATGTCGGCCATGCTTACTCCTTCGTTAGGTCGAGTTGAATTCATTGAGCGGACAGATGAATAAATCTGCGTCATCTTCGAGGCATTTCCAACGAAATTTTTCTGTTCCCTACAATACGTGGCTGCCGCGCACAAAAGATGAACTGGTTGCGCTCCATCGAATCACGGTCATTGAAGCCGTTCGGGCTCATCCGGGCTTTGAGTTCCCGCAAAAAGAACCGACAGCCGTTCGAGAACCTGCGCCAGATCGGGCTTCGCTTCGAGCACCGGAACCACAGGATCATCGCCAAGCCGTTCCATCCGCTCGATTGCAGTCCTGATCGTGAACGCCCGCGGATCGAGCGATTGATCGACCTCGTCCCACAATAGCGGCATCGACACTGACGCGCCCGGCACTGGCCGCACGCTGAACGGCGCGACGATCAGCTGCCCATGCCGGTTCTGCAGATAGTCGAGATAGACTTTGTCTCCCCGTTTCGTGATGTGCCGTGTGATTGTCGCGATGTCGCCGAGTTCCCTTAGCATGAGGCGAGCAAGCAGCTCGCCCAGTGTACGGCACTGCTCGTAGGTGAACTGCCTGCCGAGCGGCAGCATGACGTGCAGTCCGCTCTTGCCGGTCGTCTTTACGTAACTGGGCAATCCCGCTGCTTCGCAGATCCGCCGCAGCACCAGCGCGCACCGGATCACATCTGCGAACGAAGCGTCCTTGGGATCGAGGTCCATTACGCACCAGTCTGGCAGTTCGAGCGATCCTACCCTGCTTCCCCAGATATGCAGCGGGATCGAGCCGCTGTTGGCGAGATAGAGGATTGACTCCTCGTCGTCAGCCACGAAGTAGCGAATGTCACGCTGCGTGTCCTCGCTCCAGATTGGAACGGTTCGCATCCATTCCGGCGCAGAATCGGGCGCGTCCTTCTGATAGAATGACTTCCCGTCGATTCCGTCCGGGAACCGCGTCAACACAACTGGCCGGTTCCTGAGATACGGGAGGAGCCAAGGTGACACTGCTCGGTAGTATTCGATCATCTCGCCCTTCGTGTAACGCTCCGCAGGCCAGTAGACCTTCCCGGGGTTGGAGATGTTGGCCGTCTTCTGAATCTCATCTGCAGGTGGAGGCGGCAGCGAGTTGTGCGAAGGGGCAGACACTTCGCGATCATCAGCCTTATCATGCAACGCGAGCGACGCACTGGCAGCAGGAACAACCCACCCCTGCCGCTCGCACTCATGTGGCCGCTTGTCATCCCTCAGCCGCAGAAACGCGGGATGCCTCAACAATCCATCGGGCGTCCATTCGCGAAACCGTACCTCGCATACGTACGCGGGATCGACCCACGTTGTGGTCTTCGTTTGCGGAATGCCTGAGCTCTTGAGAGGCGATACTCCAGGCCTCGCCACCATTCCCAGACATGGAGCATCGGGCCGCACGATTGGCGCGAGAAGTTTGTGCAACTCCGCCAGCTTGGACTCGTTGAAGCCAGTGCCTGCGCGTCCGGCATAGACCAGGGTTCCGTCGACGTAATCGGCAAGCTGAAGCGCGCCGAAATGCGCACGACTTCGCCTCGCCTCCGTAAAACCCACGATAACGAAATCAGCTGTCTTCTCCGCCTTGATCTTGAGCCACTCGCCCGATCTTCCCCTGCGATAATGACCGTCGGCTTTTTTGGCAATGATGCCCTCGAGACCAAGCTCGGTGACGCTCTTCATGAATGCTGCGCCCTCGCGCTCGACGTGATCGAGCGCGCGCAACGCACCGAGCTTCGGAACGACATCTGACAGAAACCGCTTCCGCTCGAGGAGCGGCAGCTCCCGCAGATCGAGATCCTCGTACGCCAGAAGATCGAACGCATAAAAGGTCGCCGGCAATTCGACCGAAGCGCGTTTGACATCTATCGGCGACGTCAACCCGCCCCGACGCTGAAGCATCGCGAAACTCGGCAGCCCCTTCTCATCGGACACGACCACCTCGCCATCGATGATGCATTCCTCGACTGGAAGAGCCCTTACTGCGCGTGCGATTTCGGGAAAGACTCTGGTGTAGTCGTTGCCGTTCCGCGTGATAAGCAAAGCATCACCGCCCGACTTCGCCGCGATAAGCCGGTACCCATCCAGCTTCAACTCGAACACCCAGCCGTCGCGTGTGAACGCCTCATCCGCTGGCTCGGCGTGCATCGCTTCGACTGTGTTTGGATCCACACGTGACCTCACCGCACCGCTTTTTTCGATTGCCTTGCGAAGCGAATCGCCCGGGACGACACCGGCCTTGACCTCGTCCACGGTAAGCCCCGACAGGACAGATTCCTCGGGAAAGACATCGCCCGGCGATTTCAGCCAGGCGTCGCGCTCCTTGATGAGCAGCCAGTCCCTCTCGGTCTTCTTGATTTTTACCAAGGTCCACTTTCCGTGGAGCTTGTAACCCCTCAGCTCGAACAGAAGCTTCCCCTTCTCGAGCCCGGTCCTCCAGTCCTCCAGCGCTACCCACTCCCCGCGGTCCCATACAATCACCCCGCCGGCACCGTAATTCCCGGGAGGGATGGTTCCTTCGAAGTCACCGTACTCCAGAGGGTGATCCTCGACCATCACCGCGTACCGCTTGTCCGCCTGGTCATATGAGGGGCCCTTCGGCACTGCCCATGAGCGCAGCACCCCATCCATCTCCAGTCTCAGGTCGAAATGGAGCTGGCGCGCTGCATGCTTGTGAACCACGAACAGGCTTCCGGGCACGGCTGAGACGGTGCCGACGGGCTCGGGGGAACGGTCGGCCGACCGCTTCGAGCGATAAGTAGTCAGCCGGTCGTTGTCATTCATTCCCGGCTCTGTCGGTTCCGGCATGCTTCCATTGTAGTGCGGAGCTGATCCACGTGCCAGCGCCCCGGGAGAACGCTATACTTCGTGAACGGCGTCGTTCGAAACGCGGCGCTCAGCGCGATTTTGCAAACCGGCCATTCAACCCTTCGGTCCATGCCAGCACGCTCGATTGCCAACGCCACGATTTCATTCGGGCTGGTTTCCGTGCCCGTCAACATCTATTCGTCCTCGGAGTCGAAGGCGAGCGTTTCGTTCAACATGCTGCACAACAAGTGCAACTCGCGTCTCAAGCAGCAGTATATCTGCCCCAAGGACAACGAAGTCGTCTCGCGCGCCGACACCGTCAAGGGTTATGAGTTCGCGAAAGATCAGTACGTCGTACTGTCTACAGAGGAGTTGAAGGCGCTCGAGGAGAAGGCAACCAGCACCATCGACGTACTCGAATTCGTTCCGCTCGCCAAGGTTGACCGTGAATATCTCGAAAAGGTCTACTACCTCGGCCCCGACAAGGGTGGGGATCGTGCGTACCGACTCCTCGCCAAGGCGCTCGACGAGTCAGGACGGGCAGCGCTGGGCCAATATGCTGCACGCGGGCAGCAGCACCTCGTGTTGTTGCGAACCCTGAACGGACGGCTGGTGATGGAGCAGCTTCACTATGCCGATGAAATCCGCCCCACCGATGAGGTTCCTGTTCCCGATGGCGAGGTAAAAGATCAGGAGCTCAAGCTTGCGATGATGCTGATCGAGCAGACGGCAAGCGAGGAATTCGAGCCGTCCAAGTACAAGGATACAGTGCGCGAGCGAATTCTCGAGACTATTCAGCAGAAGGTCGACGGGCAGGACATCACCACTCAGCCTGCCGTCGTCGGAGGCGGTGACAAGGTCATCGACCTGATGGCTGCACTGAAGGCGAGCCTTGCAAAAGCAAAGTCCAGCGAGGCCGAGGAGGAGGAAGAGCAACCCGAGCGTAAGAAGAAAAAGGCTTCCTGAGCATGAAGCTGCGCTCCGGCACGAGCGGTTATTCGTTCAAGGAATGGAAGGGCAGCTTTTATCCCGCCGACATCAAAGCCGCCGGAATGCTCGGCTTTTACGCCACAAGGTTTCCGACGATCGAGATCAACAACACGTTCTACCGGCTGCCGAAAGAGCATGTGCTTCTCGAGTGGGCCCATCAGGTGCCCGAAGATTTCACGTTCGCAATCAAGGCCAGCCAGCGCATCACCCACCACGCGCGTCTCAAGGCCGAATCCCAGCCGCTGGTCGAATATCTGATCAAAAACACGGCGGTGCTCACGGAGCGGCTGGGCCCAATTCTGTTTCAGCTGCCGCCAAACCTCAAAAAAGACACTGAGAGGCTGAAGGGCTTCATCGGTTACCTGCCGCCAGACCGCCGGTACACGATCGAGTTCAGGCACGAAAGCTGGTGGGATGAGGACACCTTCACCGCACTTCGCGATCGGGATATCGCAATGTGTATTTCAGAGCAGGCGGAGCTCAGGTGTCCGGTGGTGTGCACCGCCTCATGGGGATACCTGAGATTGCACAAGCTTGACTATGATCAGTCAGGGCTCGAAGAATGGGCGAAGCGCGTGACGGCTCAGAAGTGGAACGAGGCATACGTTTACTTCAAGCACGACGAAGGCGCCGGCTCGGGACCGCCGGCGGTAGAGTCGTTCGTTTCAGCCGTATCGCGTTCTATCTGATCCCCGCTTGCGTCACCGGCGTGGCCGCGGTTCCCTGAATCGGAATCATCACCCGCTGCCGCGGCCAGATCTCATCCAGTGATGTTGCATCATGAAGACGCCCGTTCTTCATCACGTACCTGAGCGTATTTGAATTCCTGATATTGTCGAGCGGGTTGGCGTCGAGCACCAGAATGTCCGCGAGTTTTCCTGCTTCGATCGAACCGAGATCCCGCTGAAGCCCGATTGCTTCCGCGCCAAGAATCGTTGCGCAGCGCAGAGCATCGAAGGCGGACATTCCACCGGACTGCAGCATCCACAGTTCCCAGTGATAGCCCAGCCCCTGAAGCTGACCGTGACTGCCGACACCCACCCGTCCACCCGCCTTTACGATTGCGTTGGCCACCTTTGCCTGCTCCGGAAATGAGTACTCGTCCTTCGCGAACCAGCCGCCGTCGTTGCCTCCACCGAACCGGCTGCGCACCCGCCGACGCGTCGCTGGAGCGAGAACTTCATAAGGCGTAAACCGGCGCAGCTTCGGGTCGCCGTAAACATTCTCGGTCGTGTAGTAATAATTCTCGCCCCAGGGCCCGTTGTACGCCACGATGAGCGTGGGAGTGTACGCGGTCCCACTGGCGGCGAACAGGCTCACGACATCCTTGTACAACGGATACGCGGGCAACGCGTGCTCCAATCCGGAGTATCCGTCGATCGCCAGTGTCAGATCGTAACGGAAGTCAAGTGCACCTTCAGTGGTCGGCATTATTCGCTGCTCGCGCGCGGCCTGAATGATCCACTGGCGCTGCTGCCGGTTCCCGGCGATGTACATCTTGAGAGTCTTGGTGTCGTAGTACTTGCTGTACCGGCGCATGATCCGCCGCGCATGCTCCAGATCCTTGATGTCCTCGCCGGCCGAGGGCTGGTAACCACTGCTGAAAAGGCCCGGCCCCGTGTGGTAGATACGCGGGCCAATGGCGGTGCCCGCCGTTACTGCATCCTCGTACGTCAGGACGTCCGTCGTTCCCGTCTGCGGATCGCGCGTCGTCGTCACCCCATAGGCCAGATTCGCGAGATAAGACCACGGCTGGAGATGAACGCCCTGACTCACGCGGAGATGTGCGTGTGTGTCGACGAAACCCGGCATCACCGTCTTTCCGCTCACGTCTATTTCGCGCGTTCCTGCCGGTACGGTAAGCGAACCTGCCCGCCCTACTGAAACGATGCGGTTATCGCGAACAAGCACATCGCCCCGCTCGATCACTTCGGTTCCCTTGAGCGTTATCACGCGCCCGCCCTTCAACAAAACAGTGCCTTGCGGTATATCGCGTTTCGCGCGGATGGATATCTGCGTTTCACGAGGCTGGTATCCAGCGGGATTCGCAGCCGGACCTGCGGCTACGGGAGGTGTCGTGTCGCCAGCCCGACCGCTGCTGTCATTCGCCTGTGGCTGAGGTGCGGGCCGCGGAGGAGAAGCTGTGGTGTCCCCGCGCAGGCGCTTCACCTCTGCAAGCGAGTCGTCGAACTGACGGGCACGCGTCAGATCGTACACAAAGTGAGAATTGCCGATCGACCAGTGCACAAGCCGCCCGTCCCTGCTCCAGGCCGGGAACTGCCCTCCGACATCGGTCAGCCGCCGCGCCGGAAATTCCGCCGATGCGACGTCGGCCAGACCGATACTTGGTGCGTCTCCCGCGAAGGGCACCGGCACGATATACAGGTCGTTGGCCACGTGCACGAGCGCCTGGTCTCCCATTGGAGAAATGCGCACGAGACTCGCTGCCGCTGCCGTCGGCCCGCCTGGTGCAGGCTCGGGGAATTTTGCTCCGGTGACTTTTAGATGCGTGCGTTGATCGCTCCCATCCCACCGAAACGATATGAGGCCATCGCCCTGGCTGTAGACGAAGATGCGGGAGGAATCCGGGCCGAAGTGGGGAGCCGTGCGCCCCGCCCCTGTCGTGATGAAGGTCGCCTTCCCCCCCGAGCCCGGCACCCACAGAAGCTCGGCCGGTCCGCCGAATCCACCCGATTCACGTACAGCCTGCGCGGAGCTGCGCAGAAATACGACTCTGCGCCCGTCTCGCGACCAAGCGGGTTGCAGGTACAACGCGTCCGCTCCAACGAGGTCTGTCGCGCGTCCACCGGCCGCAGGTATTCTGTAGAGTCGGCCTCCCGTTTTCGTCCATGTGACGAACGCAATCGACTTGCCGTCGGGCGACCATGCCGGCTGCGCCTCGTTCCCCTCGAGGTTTATCAGCTGCCGGGGTTTGCCGCCCGGGTAGTCCATGACATACAACCTGTCGGTGGCAACAAAGGCGAGCCGTTTTCCATCGGGCGACGGTACGGCATCCCGTATCTGCCGCACGAGAAAATCCGGAGTGTCTTCGACTCTGTAATCGAACGCTACGTTCGGCCCAATCCCGATTCGCGATACGACGCGGAAGGGAATTTGTGTTGCAGCCTTTCCATCAACCGGAACACGCCAGATTTTGCCACCGTACGAGACTACGACGGCGCGGGAATCAGGAGTGAAGGAATAGCCCGGCAGCACATCCAGCGAGGCGACTGATTCCTGCTCATCGTGCTGCACCGGATACGCGAGCCACCGTTCTTCGCTTGTCCCGAGATCGCGAATGCGCAGTCCTGTTTCTGCCTCGTACCGGGAGCCATAGACCAGATATTTGCCGTCGGGTGAAAGAGCTGGCCGAAACGCTGAGCCGTAGAGCCCAGCGCGGTTTTCACGCCGGCCGTTCTGCCGGTCGAACGTCGCGATGACAAACTGAGGAAGCCCCGCGTTGTATTCCCACGCGCCGCTGCGTTGAGCGTACCAGATGAACCGCTCGTCTTTCCCAAAGGCCGCTCCCATCGCTCCAATCGGGTTCGCTCCAGCGAGCAGAGGCTGCGCATCCTTGATCAGCTGAGTACCTCCACCACCATCAGCATGAAAAAGCCAGAGCTTCGATGCTCCGATAGGAGTAGCGGAGCGGGACACGACGACGTACCTGCCGTCCGGCGTCCATTCCGGAGAGCGGTACCGGTTTGCCTTTCCCTTGGTGATCTGTTTCTCGCGCCGGCTGGCTACGTCGAAAGCCCATACGTTGTCGCCGCCGTCCCTGTCGGATGTGTACACAATCAATTTGCCGTCGGGACTGAAACGCGGCTGCGCATCGAATGCCATTCCGCTCGTCAGTTGCGTAGCGCTGCCGCCCGCGATCGGAATGGTGTACAGATCGCCGAGGAGGTCGAAGACGATTGTTCGGCCGTCGGGAGAGACGTCGAGTGACATCCACGATCCCTCGTCGGTGTCGAGCGACAGCGTGCGTGCCGCCTCGAGCGGGAGATCGCGGTTCGGGCGGACAGCGGCATCGGGTCGGGCCGAAGTGCGATTTGAAACGTCTCTGCGTGCGGTGTCCTGTTGGGCGATGGCCGGCGGCACAAAAAGAATCGACAGCAGGAAGAACAAGGAAGTCTTCAGCATGGTCCCGGGGTTGACTGAATTCATAAAATGCAGCGCGACACGGAGGCGCACGAGGGGTGAAACATCGTACCGGTGCAGTCTGCCGTCCATGCAGCCAGAGCGTGAGCTGTCCACCCGCGCGGCCTGCCCCGCTAGATTGAGTGACGGGAGTACTATGAATTCAAAGCCGTTCGTCGAAAACATCGAAACTTATGCGCAGGACATCGTGGATACGGTGCGCGAGCCGCTGCTCATGCTCGACACCAACCTCCGCGTCCAGAGCGCCAACCGCGCGTTCTACGAAACCTTTCAGGTCTCGCCGAATGAAACCGAAAACCAGCTCATCTACCAGCTGGGTAATGGCCAGTGGGACATCCCTGCCCTGAGGACGCTTCTCGAGGACGTCATCCCCACCAGCTCGGTTTTCAACGACTTCGAGTTGGAGCACACCTTCCCGGTGATCGGGCGCCGAGTGATGCTGCTTAATGGCAGAAAGCTTCGCGCCGGCAGCCATTCGGCGATCATCGTGCTCGCCATGGAGGACGTGACGGCGAGGCGGCAATCGGAAGCTGATCTCAGAGCAATTGAGACATATGCGCAGGACATCGTGGACACCGTGCGTGAGCCACTGCTGATTCTCGACGAGACGTTGCGCGTGCAATCCGGTAACCGCGCCTTCTACCATACGTTCAAGGTGTCGCCGGAGGAAACGGAAAACCGCCAGATCTACGAGCTGGGCAATGGTCAGTGGGACATCCCGGCACTGCGTACTCTTCTCGAGGATATCGTTCCAACGAGCTCGGTGTTCAACGACTTCGAGCTCGAGCATGACTTTCCGGATCTTGGCCGAAGGGTCATGCTGCTGAACGCGCGAAGATTGCAAGCCGGCCACCATGGCGAGCTGCTGGTGCTCGCCATGGAAGACGTAACGGAACGACGGCGTGCGGAAGAAGAAGTCGCAAAAGCCAAGGAAGCATCAGAGCTCGCCAACAGGACGAAGAGCCTGTTTCTCGCCAACATGAGTCACGAGCTGCGGACGCCACTCAACGCAATCGTCGGGTACTCCGAGATGCTCCAGGAGGAAGCAACCGAGCAGGACCTCGATTCGTTCGGCGCTGACCTCGGGAAAATCAACGCCTCTGGCAGACATCTGCTCGCTCTCATCAATGACATTCTGGATCTGTCAAAAATCGAAGCGGGCAAGATGGACCTTTACCTCGAGAGTTTCGATCTGAACGAGTTGATCGACGACGTCGCCTCGACGGTCCAGCCGATGGTGCAGAAGAATTCCAACACGCTGCATATCGAGCGTGCCGTGGACCTCGGCGGAATGCATGCGGATCAGATAAAAGTGCGACAGACGTTGTACAATCTTTTGTCGAATGCCGCCAAGTTTACCCGGGATGGGTCGATAACACTCAACGCCGAACGGCTGAACATGAACGGCATGGAGTGGATCGTGTTTCGTGTGACCGACACGGGCATCGGACTCAGTTCCGACAAGGTCGTCAGGCTGTTCCAGGATTTCACACAGGCGGATGCCTCGACGACCCGCAGATTCGGAGGAACGGGTCTGGGTCTGGCACTCACCCGGCGATTCTGCCAGATGATGGGCGGCGACGTGACTGTGCGCAGCGAGCCCGGCGAGGGCAGCACGTTTACAATCCAGATTCCCGCGACTGTCCGCGAACCGAGGACTGACCGTAGCGGTGACTCCGGGGAGGGATCGCCAGCCCTTGTAATGGGGCGCGATCGCACTTCAGATCCGTTGCCGGCACCGGGTACGTGCGTACTCGTCATCGATGATGACCCGTCACAGCGTGACCTGATGCGGCGCTTCCTGAGCAAGGAAGGTTTTTTCGTTCGGTGTGCTGACAATGGTGAGGAGGGGTTGCGGCTTGCGCGACAGCTGATGCCCATCGCCATCACGCTGGATGTCATGATGCCCGAGATGGATGGGTGGGCCGTTCTTGAGGAGCTCAAGAACGATCCTCGTTTGCACGAAATTCCTGTGATCATGCTGACCATGGTCGATGATCCGGAGCGAGGCCTGGCGCTCGGCGCCGCCGATTACCTTACCAAGCCAGTGGACCGACGGCGGCTGTCCAAGGTTCTCGAGCGCTACTCCTGTCCAAGACCTCCATGCCCGATTCTAGTCGTGGACGACGATCCGGCCAATCGCGCTTCGATGCGCAAATTGCTGGAGAAGCAAGGTTGGCGGGTGACAGAAGCCGAGAACGGCGAAATGGGCCTGGCAGCCATGGAAAAAGAAAGGCCCAGTCTGATCTTTCTGGATTTGATGATGCCAGTGATGGATGGCTTTACATTTGCCGACAGAGTTCGCGCCCATCCAGAGTGGCGCTCCATTCCCATCGTGGTGGTCACGGCCCGTGACCTCACAGGCGAGGAACGAAGGCGTCTCAGCGGATTCGTGGAAACCGTTCTCAACAAGACGGGCTCTTCCAAAGAGGGGCTGCTCCAGCAGGTGCGGGACACGCTGGACAATCTGGTCCCGCAGCGATCGTAGCCTCCTGTCGTGTGTATCGCCAGGGCGGCGTGACTCGTCAACTATGAATTCATAATTACATGGCCAGAATTCTGCTGGTAGAGGACAACGAAATGAATCGCGACATGCTGTCGCGCCGACTGCTGCGCAGGGGTTATGAAGTCATGATCGCAGTCGATGGCGGGCAGGGAGTCGCGATGGCGAAGTCGGAACTGCCGGATCTGGTCCTGATGGATATGAGTCTGCCCGTAGTCGATGGTTGGGAAGCAACGCGGACGCTCAAGGCGGCAGCGGAAACGAGGCACATACCCGTGATTGCGCTTACGGCGCATGCAATGTCGACAGACCGCGACAAGGCACTCGAGGCCGGCTGCGACGACTACGACACGAAACCGATCGAGCTGACGCGCCTCCTCGGTAAAATGGAAGCGTTGATTGGCCGGGCAGATGAGAAGAGCGCGGGCGCCGAGACGGATACAGAGAGGGGCTCGTGAGCGATTTATCGGATTCGATGGAAGAGAAGGTTCAGCACGTTGTGCCCGCCAATCTGCTCCACGATCTGCGTACGCCTCTTGGTCATATTCTGGGCTACTCAGAGCTGATGATAGAGCAGATGAAAGACTCCGGGAACGAAGAGTTCATTCCTCAACTGGAAAAGATCCGGTCCGCCAGTCATCGACTGATCGAGCTGCTCAAGGATAATTTTCAGACGAAATAGACCGACCCTCGTCTGGAATCACCGCCGAGTAGTTCGCTTCACACAAGAGCCACGGAGCGACCAATGATTCGCCTTTATGTTTCAATCCTGCTTTTCGCGTTCGTGTCTTCGGCAAGCGGACAGGAACACATTCACCCTTCGGCCGCCCCCGCCGAAAAGCTGGGTACTGTCAACTTCGCAACATCGTGCAATCCCGGCGTGACGTCGCAATTCAATCGCGCCGTGGCATTACTTCACTCGTTCGAGTTCGGTGCGGCAATCAAGGCCTTCGAAGGCGTTATCGCCACCGACTCATCCTGTGCTATGGCGTACTGGGGAATCGCACTCAGCCGGTGGAGCAATCCGATGGCTGCTGGCAGTCGGTCTCCGCAACAGCTCCTGCAGGGACGCCTTGCGGTAGAGGCGGCGAACCGCGTTGCTGCTCGCGCCACCGACCGGGAGCGAGGGTACATCAATGCCGTCGCGAAGTTGTACGGCGATTCCGGGAACGTTCCACAGCGCGCACGCATCGCGGCCTACGAACTGGCAATGAGAGATCTCGTTGCAAAGCAACCCGTTGATACCGAAGCAAAGATCTTTCACGCCCTTTCTCTCGCGGCTTCGGCACTCCCCGGCGACAAGACATACGCGAGCCAGAAAAAAGCCGGGAGCATTCTTGAGACGCTCTGGAAGAATCAGCCGAGTCATCCCGGCATCGCTCACTACATTATCCACACATACGACTATCCGGCGCTTGCGTCCGAAGCGGCGGCGGCGGCGCGGAGTTACGCCACCATCGCTCCTTCAGCAGCGCACGCCCTCCACATGCCGTCGCACATCTTCACCCGCACCGGCCTGTGGCGCGAGTCGATAGACATGAACCTCCGCTCGGCTCGGGTCGCGATGAGCACCGGATCCATCGCCGAGGCGCTTCACGCTTCCGATTACGCCGCGTATGCGTACCTGCAGATGCGAAGCGAGTCTGCGGCCAGGAGCATCGTGGACAAGCTGCCGGCGTTGGCGGCTCGCTTCGACGTGAATGCCGTCACGGGTGCTGCGCCCGGCTCGGCAGGTGTGTTTGCGCTCGCCGCGATTCCGGCGCGATATGCACTCGAGCGTGAAGCGTGGGCGGAAGCGGCTCGACTCGAACCGAAGGCCAGCGCATTCCCATGGACCGAGGCCATGACGCATTTCGCCCGCGCGCTCGGCGCATCACGCACAGGAGATATGGCGAAGGCGCGTGGCTCGATCGATTCGCTGGCGACAATTCGCGATCGGCTCGCCGCTCGCGATGAGCCGTACTGGCGTGAGCAGGTTGCGATTCAGCACATCGCCGCGCATGCATGGCTCGATCTGGCCCAGGGACGGGCGGACTCTGCGTTGTCGCGGATGCGCGAGGCGGCGGCGCGGGAGGATGCAACCGAGAAAAATGCCGTCACGCCTGGGCCGCTTGCGCCTGCGCGTGAGATGCTTGGTGACATGCTGATGGAACTCCGCCAACCGTCTGAAGCGCTGGTAGAGTATCAGGCGACGCTGCGCAAGGAGCCGAATCGCTATCGTGCGCTGGCGGGAGGAATGCGCGCTGCGAAGGCGGCGGGTGAGCGGAGAACGGAAGCAGGGCTGCGCGCCAAGCTTAGTGCGCTTACGCGGGGTCCAACAACGAGGTAGCTGCACAATGCCAACTCCAATTCGTGATTTCATTGCCGGACGCATCGGCGGTCGCCGTGCTGTCGAAACAATCGTCACGCACCGCACCTTTGCTGACGTAATTCTCCCACCGCGCACCCGGGCAACGCTGGACGAGGCGCTGAGTCTGGTGAAAAGCCACGAGCTCATCTTCACTCAATGGGGGCTGGGCGAGCGGCACTCGAGCGGACTGGGTCTGGCCTTCAATTTCGCGGGACCACCCGGTACCGGAAAGACCATCTGTGCCGAGGCAATCGCGACTGCTCTCGGGAAGAAACTTCTTTCGGTTCGATACGCCGAGATGGAATCGATGTGGGCGGGTGAGACGCCGAAGAATGTCGCGGCGGTGTTCAGAATGGCCACGGACGAAGATGCAGTGCTGTTCTTCGATGAAGCGGATGCAATCGCGTCCCGCCGAACGACGGGCGCGGCTCAGTCGTATCAGCGCGAATCCAACACGGTGGTCAATGTCCTTCTCAAGGAGCTAGAAGTATTCAACGGGGTCGTGATTTTCGCGACGAACCTGGCCGTCAACTTCGATCCGGCGTTCGAGCGGCGCATCCGGACTCACGTTTTGTTCGAGATGCCGGGTGTCGACGAGCGGGAGAAGATCTGGCAGGTTCAGGTTCACCCGGCAAAAACGCCGCTCGGTGAAGACGTGAACTTTCGTCTGCTGGCGGAACGCTATGAGGTCAGCGGTGGCGACATCAAGAACGCTGTTCTCAAGGCGGCGACCACGGCAGCAGCGGAGCCGGGAATGGATGCAGTGAAGAAAATTCATCAGTGGCAATTCGAGCGGGCGATAGATGAGGTCGTCGGCGGCAAGAGCGTGATGCAGCAGTCGCTGTTTGGCGAGCGTGAGCAGACGGGCGAGGACCGTCTGATGCGTGCGGTCGAGGCAGCCGAGCTACGTTGGAGGAAAACCGCGCAGGCAGCACTTGCGACGGCAGGGCTGAGTATAGCGTTGGCACTGGTCGCGGTCGCGGTGGCAATTGTGAGAACCATTTAGATTTCCAACAAACCGCCGCTTTTACGCGCCACAATGACGACATCATCTAGCCGTCATCTCGTTAGTGTGTGGAACCCATCCTACGGAACTGACGTGATGGAAACACACATCAGGCTTCTGCGCGATAACGCCCGGCGGTTTCGGGAGGGCGAGAGCGACGAGGAAAACGTCTATGTATGGTGGGGGAAGATCCGGTCATCCCGGCGTCAGACAGCGCTCAAAAACCTCGATGACATTATCGCGGTCGGGGCCGACCTTATCGACGACGAGGGAGCGGCAACCCGCGAGATTCAGCTTTATCTCACCGATTATCGATCGCTCTACGTAGCACACGTAGGCGAGATAACAACCGATGATCAATGCCAGGACGACGACGACGCGCACGTTCCTGCAATTTATCGCGGGAAGGATACTCACTGCGACTGCTGGTTCCGGCTGTGGGACATTCGGCGTCTCGTTTCTGACGATACGCTTGCGGTGGTCGAAGAGCTGAAGAAACTGAACAACACTGCGTATCACGGCATGCCCGTTTCACTCTACGGCGGCATGGTCGACCTTCCGTTGATCGTCACCCGGCCAGACGGTGCGAGGTATTTCGAGGAAGACGTCCGCGACCAGCTTACTGACGGGGTTTACTGGGTGGAGTTCGACAGCGAGCACAGCGGCATCGGTGCCACCGAACGCGAGCTGCGCGAGAATCACTTCGGCGAAGAACTTTGGGCGGGGCTGGACGCAGGGACCCGCACCTTCATCGCGACTGCGGAGAAACTGTATCGCGACCAGGCCAACGACGCCTCGTTCGATTTTTCACCCGTCGTTCTTAGCTTTGCCAAGGCCTTTGAAGTACAGTCGAACATCGTTCTTCGCTCATCGCTCGAACGCGCACATGCTGCCGAGCGGACGGTCAACGTCGATGGTCGCTCGGTGGATGTCGCGACAGGCGGGCCGTGGTCGCTGGGCCAGCTTGCGATCATCATTGGCGATAACGAGAACGTCAATTCCGCGTTGAAGAAACAGCTTGTTCCTCAGGGCGGCGCGTGGTTCACGGGAAGTCTGCCTCCAATCCTCAAGGAACTTGCCGACGTCAGGAATCCGGCGGCGCATTCGGCGATCCTCAACCGTGAGACGGTGCGACGGATTCGAAATCAGTACCTGGGTGTTGGCTGCGAAGGCGATCTGGTGAAACTCGCAAAGGTCAGGCGAGCATAACCGTTGGCGAGGTGTACTTCCAGGCACGGCGATCCCGGTGTCGAACGCATGATTCCGGGATTGTTTGCGCACATCAATGCGCGGCGGTATGGTTGTGGAAGATGGAAATCACGGCGATACTCCAGGAAGTCGAAAGCGGAGTTCCGGGTGCGGGGGACCGCCTCGCGTCGGCTGTTTTTGCCGATTTGCATCGCATTGCTCAGGTCGCAATGCGCCGGGAAAGCGACGGCCACACGCTCCAGCCAACCGAGCTCGTCGACGAGGCGTTCGTCCGGCTTCTTGGCCAGCGCGAAGTTTCGTGGCAGAACCGCGCGCAGTTCTTCGCCGTTGCCGCTAGCACCATTCGCCGCATCCTCGTCGATCATGCTCGCCACCGTCGCCGCCAGAAACGGGACCATGGCGTGCGCGTCACGCTCGACGAGTCAATCGTTGAAACTCCGGATCGCTCGATCGATCTCATCGCACTCGACGACGCTCTCGAGCAACTCGACGCGGCTTCGCCGCGCCAGGCACGCGTCGTCGAGCTCCGTTTTTTCGGCGGGCTCGAGATAGAAGAGACGGCCCATGCGCTCGGTATATCGTCAGCGACGGTGAAGCGTGACTGGACTTTCGCCCGCGCTTTTCTTCTGCGATCTCTCGAGACTGCCAGTTGAATCATGACTGATAATCCCCTGACACCAACGCGCCTGGAGAAACTCCAGATGCTTTTTGAAGAGGCTCTCGACCACCCCGCTGCCGAGCGTTCGGCGCTCCTCGATTCGCGCGTACCTGATGACGCCGAATTGAAAGCCGAAATCCTTGCACTGGTCCGCGCGCATGAACGTGATGATTCCGCGTTTCAGAGCCCGGTCTCCGCATCAGCGCTGATTGACGCAGCAACTGGGGAGGATCGATGGGTTGGAACCCGCGTCGGTGCGTACCGTGTGGTACGGCTGATAGGCGTCGGCGGAATGGGGGCCGTTTACGAGGCAGCACGCGACGACGATCAGTACAAAAAACGCGTTGCGGTAAAGTTTCTTCATCGGCACGCGGCCGGCGCACAGGCGCTCGCCCGGTTCAGGGCAGAGAGGCAGATCCTCGCCAACCTCAATCATCCGAACATCGCCGCCCTCGTGGATGGCGGAGTCACCGCGGATGGTCAGCCTTACATCATCATGGAGTACGTCGACGGCCAGCCCATTACGCGATGGTGTGATGAGCAGCGACTGTCAGTGCGACAGCGACTCGAGCTGTATCTGCAGGTGTGCGCTGCAGTACAGAGCGCACACAGAAGCCTGGTCGTTCACCGAGACCTCAAGCCGGGCAACATCCTGGTGACCGGTGAAGGTCGCGTGAAGCTGCTTGACTTTGGTATCGCACGACTGCTGGCAACAGATTCAGATCCGGATCAATTGCCGCCAACGCTTTCAGGCAGCCGCTCGTTCACGCCTGACTACGCCGCGCCCGAACAGATGAGTGGGCTTTCCGTGGATACCCGGGCCGACGTCTACGCACTTGGCGTCGTCCTGTTCGAGCTGCTCGCCGGACATCGGCCATTCGATCTGCGCGACAAGACCCTTAGTGAGGCAGAGCGCATCGTGCGTGAGACCGAGCCGCCGCGGGCAAGTGCTTCTATAGATGGGGCGCGGGCAGCAATACTTGGGGATGGATCAACGTCCCGCGCCCGCGCGAACGTCGAAGGTGATCTCGACGCTGTGGTAAGCATGGCCCTCAGGAAAGAGCCTGAGCGCCGCTATGGGTCGACGGACCTGCTTGCTCGCGACATACAGCAGCATCTCGATGGGCTGCCGGTATCGGCGCGACCTGATGGTATGGGCTATCGCATGCGGAAACTCGTTCGGCGCCGAAGGATCGAGACTGCTGCGTCGTTGATCGCTATCGTGTCGCTGGTCATCGGCGTGGCAGCGGCAACTGCCCAGGCGCGGCGAGCCGAGGCGCAGAGCAGACGCGCGGAGACACAAAGCAGGCGCGCAGAGGCAGAGAGTCGGCGCGCTACGCAGGTCACCGCGTTCATCACGACGATGCTTGGTTCAGCCGACCCGGCCTCGCTCGGACGCGGTGTAACCGTACGCGAGGTGCTCGATTCGGCTGCAGCCCGCGCTGATACCCTGGCGCGTGATCCCTCGCTCGAATCAGAGATCCGCACCGTCATCGGCAGCACCTACATGGCGCTCGGTGAGTTCGCCGCAGGCGAGGCTCAGTTCCGCCGGGCACTCCGAGCGCACGGACGGCGTGTGCCCGGTGGAGATCACGCCACCGCAATCACGCTGACGAAGCAGAGCCACGCCTTCGAATATCTCGGAGAGTATGCTGCGGCTGATTCAGTCCTCCGGCAAGCCGCCGCGCTGATTGAACGACACCCACACAGAGACCCGCTCGAGCGCGCAACCTTCCTCGATCAGAGAGCGCGGATCCTGATCCGGCTTGGACAAAACAAGGAAGCCGAGCCTGTGCTTCAGGAAGCGCTCGACATCACGATTAAAGCTGCGCCCGGGCGAGACTCGATTATGGCAAATGCCCTGGCGAATCTCGGTTTCGTAAAGACCGAGCTCGGAAAGCCGGCAGAATCGGAAAAGTTGTACGAGATGGCGGTGGCGGCTGCGCGGCGCGCGTTTGGTCCGGAACACCCTGAGCTCGCCGCGATACTCTCTCCGTACGCGAGCGTTCTCGATTGGGCCGGAAAAACAGCAAAGGCGGAGTCTACCTACATTCAGGTCCTCGACATCCGGCGCAAGCTGCTTGGAGCGGAACACCCCGAGTATGCCTGGACGATGTTCAGCTATGCAGATTTTCTGCAGGCTCACAAACGATATCCGGAAGCCGCGAAGTGGTCGCGGGAGGTGTTGAAGCTTCGCGGCAAGACACTCCCAGAAACTCACATGGCGGTATCGACAGCACTAAGTCTGCTCGGCCGCGCACTGGGGCCGATGGACTCACTCGCTGCGGCAGAACGGTATCTGCGGGAAAGCCTGGCGCTACGCCGCAAGACTTTACCCGAGGGCCATTGGGCGCTTGCGTCGAGCGAGAGCATTCTCGGTGCGCACTTCGTTCTTGCACGTCGTTTCGCGGAAGCCGAGGAACTGCTGGTGACGTCCGAGAAGAAACTGGTCGATGCGCGGGGCGAGGAAGCCCCTGTGATTGCCGACGCGAGATCGCGGCTCGTTGCACTTTACACGGCTTGGGGAAAGCCCGCGGAGGCCGACAAATGGCAGAAACGCATTCGCCCCAGGACTTGACGATCAAAGCGCAACGCCCGCGCCGCACCAGTGCCTGACTCTGGTGCGGGCCCACGTCATGCGACTATGCCACGCTAGTAGTTGATCGACCCTTTGTCGTCGCCCGGAGCGCGGGTGTGAGGAAGGCCGCAACTGCGGTTACCGATCTACTGCGGATTGTAGAAGTCGTGCCACGAGGTGTTTCGACGATCCGTGGGATTTCTACAGGCGCGCTACCATTACTGAGGCCTTACATTAGCGATGCACTTTCCTCCGAAAACGGTTGACGAGCTGGCCGCACAGCTCCAGCACAGATGCTGCCATTCTGGATTCCATAAATCGCGGCTTTATCGTAGCGAACGAAAAGGAGGGAGAAACTGCCCGAAGATCTTCGCAATCGGCTTCAAGGCATCATCAGCCCCGGCTACACCATCGAGCGCGAACTCGGCGGCGGCGGCATGTCGCGCGTGTTCCTCGCGCGGGACTTGGAGCTCGACAGGAAAATCGTCATCAAGGTTCTTCCTCCGGAGCTTTCGGGGGCGGTAAGTGTCGACCGGTTCAAGCGCGAGATCCAGGTTTCCGCGCGCCTGCAACATCCACACATCGTACCTGTTCTGACAGCCGCCAGCGCAGGCGACATTCTTTTCTACACGATGCCGTTCGTCGATGGCGAGTCACTTGGCGCTCGCATATCGCGCGTCGGTGCCCTGCCCACAGCCGACTGCATCGCCATACTTCGCGACGCCATCCGCGCGCTGGCATATGCGCACCGGCATGGCGTCGTGCACCGCGATATCAAGCCTGACAACATTCTGTTGTCGGAAGACAGCGCACTTGTCGCCGATTTCGGCATCGCCAAAGCCGTCAGCGTAGCAGCCGAAACCGACAGCGGTCTCACCACTGTTGGCGTGTCGTTGGGGACTCCCGCCTACATGGCTCCCGAGCAGAGTATGGGGGACCCGGCCGTCGATCACCGCGCCGATATCTACTCACTCGGCGCTGTTGCTTACGAGATGCTCACCGGGCTGCACCCATTCGCGGGAAGAACGCCGCAGCAGATGATCGCGGCGCACATCGTCGAAGTGCCGGCGCACCCATCTTCCAGAATCCCGTCGATGCCGGAAGGGCTCGCCGCACTCGTAATGCGATGCCTGGAGAAGGATCCTCTCAAGCGGCCGCAGACGGCGGACGAAATGCTTGCGGAGCTCGATTCCGCAGCGACCTCCGAGCGTGTTGCGGCAACGCTTCGCGTCAGCAGCCGGTCCCGCGGGTGGAAGCGGGCTGCGGCCGGAGGTGTCATCGCAATTCTACTTACCGCCGGTGGAGCACTCGCCTTCGCTCCGCGTGATCAACTCACGATGGCGGTTGCCCTCATGCGGCGAGACGCTGCGACGCTGCTGCCCAACCGGATCATCGTCACTCCGTTCGAGAACGAGACAGGTGATCCCAAGCTGGCATCTCTCGGCACGATGGCGGCCGACTGGCTTGCGCAGGCTCTCACCAGTGTCGGCGGTATTGAGGTAGTCGACGCGCGCACGACACTGGTGTCCGGCGAAGTGGTGGACAGAATTCCATGGCCGTTCAAGTCCCGCAATCGCCAGAAGGCACTCGCTGAAGAGACTGGCGCCGGAATCGTGCTTTCCGGCCGAATCTACCGTGATGGAGACTCGCTTCGGATTCAGGCCAGGATGAGCGACGCAAAGTCAGGCAAACTGTTGCGCGCGCTCACTACGGTAAGTGGCCCGGTCTCCGCTCCAACCCAGGTTCTCGATCAGCTGAACCGCCGCACAATCGCGAACGTCGCCCAGGCGATGGATACGATTGCATCGGGTCTCGGTACTTACTCGGAGCCACCTTCACTGGAGGCGTACGAGCAGACGCGCCGGGGCATCGAAGCCTACTTCCGGCAGGACACACTCGTCCACGCTTATTTCGAACGTGCAATTGCTCTCGACTCCACCTATGCCACACCGGTCGTCCTGCTTGCCTTCAGCAGACTGTACAGGGATGACCATGAACTGGCGGAAGCGGCCGTCACCCACGCTCAGCGGTTACGCGAGCGAATGGCGCCGGGTGACCGGGCGATGCTCGCTCATGTCGAGGCAATGCTCAGAGGTGATGGGGATGCGTCTCTCCGAACTTCCGAGGAGTTCCTGCGGGCAACGCCTGGTTCAGGCGAGAGTCCGCTGCTCGTCGCGAGTACAGCCCTGGCCACCGGCAGACCCCGATTGGCCCTTTCGGTTCTGAGGAACGTAGATCCGAACCGCGGCCTTCACCTGGCGGGAGCATTCTACTGGTTCTACACGGCGGGCGGGTTGCGCGAAACAGGACAGTATGAAAAAGCACTCGACGTGGCCAACCAGGGACTGCGGCGTTTCCCGAAAAATTCGGCTCTTTCTTACATCAAGGGAGAATCTCTGCTGATGCTTGGCAGATTTGATGAGCTGGACGAGCTCATCGAGAACGCTCCGACAGGGAGCGCCACTCGAACCATCGGACAGGCCCGCCGCGCAGCCCACTTCGCCACGGTTTTCAGAGCTGCGGGGCTCGATAACCACTCAACCCGCCTTGCTTCGACCTGGCTGCCTCGCGTGCAAGCCCTGCCCGACACGTCCATGGCAGCGACGATGGTCCGAATATCATTGCTCAGTTCACTCGGCCGCTGGAATGACGTAGCTCCCCTGGCGCGCGATGCGATGTCGCGCGTGCGGACCGATAAATATCTCCGCGGTCACCTTCTCAGCATCACCGGAGTCGTGGCCGCGCATCAGGGCAACAGAGCCGAGGCGCAAAGAGCCGAAGCGCAACTCGCCGCCGGGGCAGGAAAGTATGATTACGGCTTCAGCAAACTGATGCGCGCACGTATCGCCGCGCACCTTGGCGAACGCAGCCGCGCTGTCGGTCTGCTTCAGCAGGCGCTCTCCGAGGGCGCGAACCTGACTAGCCCTCTCAATATTCTTCAGCACGATTCATTGCTGCTTCCGCTCAACGGTTACCCGGCATTCATGGAGTTATTGAAGCCCGTGGGCTGAAGCGAAGGGCGTCCTGGCGTGATCCGGGGTTCTGCTGATCCTCTGAGCCGACTTTCTTTCCCGTTTATTCGATGAGAACTCGTACTCAATCCTTCTGCTTGTACATCTCCCTGAACGCCGGGTAATCGCGCAGATCGCGAAGCATGTCGTTGGCGTGCACGTATTGAAAATGCACGGCGCCCTTGGTCCTTGCCTCGGCGAGCAATGCAAGCGCCCGCCCCTTGTCACCGAGCGCCGCCGCAATGCAGGCGCGGCTGAAGTCGCCGGCTCCCCGCAGGTAGGGCTGTTTTGCACCGCCGATTTTTACCGAAATGCTGTCGGCCTCCTCCCGGTCGCCTCGCCACCCGGCAAGCATCCCGAGCCGACCCAGAAATTCGATCGTGTCGGGAAACTGCGCTGAAAGGCGCTCGTAAATGGGACGTGCGTTCTGGGGATGTGAAGTGAGCATCAGCAGATCCGCCATGCCACGTTGCGCGGAGTGCTTCGCCAGTTCATCGCGCGACGTGCCCTTTATCCACGCCACGCCACGCTCGGCAAGGCCTCTGCTGGCAGCTACGTAACCGTGGGCAAGCATCTCCGATGACGCAAGAAACAAAAAGTTTCCGTAGCGGCGGGTCGTGGAGGGTGGTACGAATGCGACCGCGGTCAGGCGTTCGTTGGCTTCCGTCAACCTTCCCAGACCGATCAACGCGCGGATTTCCGGCTCGTGGAGCCAGACGGGTGTAGTCGTGCCAGCCTTTCGTGCCTCAGCTACGACTTCGAGCTCGCGAGTGTAGTTGCCGAGCATATGAAGCGCGCTTGCCGTGACGCTTGCGTACCAGGAAGTCTCGCTATACAAGCCGCGGCGGGGGTCCATACGCTCCAGCACCGCCAACGCTTCGCGGTAACGACCGGTCGTCATTGCCGCGTAGTAAAGGGCGAGCTGAGCATCCTCTGACGCCGGGGCAACCCCGAGTCCCTCTCGCGCCGCCCGCAGCGCTGCTTCGTAATCGCCTTTGATAAATGAGACGAGATTGTCGAGCGACGCTCGATCGTACGGCGAAAGCCTCTCCCGCCGACCCGTCAGCGCGGTCGCCAGTGAATCAGCCACGGCGAGTCCGCCGCTCTCCCAGTAGCTCCATGCCGCCTGCAGGGCCGCGAGATCGAAGCTGGGATCCAGATTGGCCGCGCGCAGGTGCTTCGCCGCTGAGGTGCTGAAGTCGCCGCGCGACCAGGCCGCCGCACCTTCAAGAAACGCGACGTAGGCCTCATACGTCGGCGGCCGGGTGGTCGTCATCGCCCAACCTTCAAGCTTGGGATCGTACGCAATTGCCAGCGCGCCAGTCACTTTCTGCCGAAGCCGCTCCAGAGCGTCGGCGGGTGAGGCAGCCGAAGCCTTTACGGCGTCGATCGAGCTTATCAATTCACCGCTGCCGCCGTTGGTGATCTGGGTCTGGAACCGGATACTGTCCCCCTCCCTGTAGTACGCGCCCCACACGACTGTCCCCGCGCCGGTCCGCTCGGCGAGTGACCTGAGTCGCGCAGCGCTGGCTCCGGCTTTCGCGTCCGGCGAGCCAGGCTCGTCAAGCGCCGTACGGGAATCCACGACCTGCAAAATTCCGGTGCGGGAAAGTCCCTGTGTCAGCCAGTCAATTGCCATGTCTCCGATGGGGTCGAGACTGGAATCGCCAGTGCGGTTCTCGAACGACGCCACTACGACTCGCTTGGGGTCGAGCGTCGATTCCACACCACGCCCGCGCACCGCGAGAGCTGTGCCGACCAGCGCAACAACAGCTATCGCCGCTCCCGCGAGCACCGCCTTTCGCTTCTCACTCTTTTGCGAAGGTCCGGATGCCGTGCGCGTCATCCCGCTTGCGACGGGCACGTTTTCCATCTGTCGCTGCACCTGCTCGGCCGACTGTGGGCGATCTGCTGGGCGCTTCGCGAGAAGCTGCATAATCACTTCCGTGAGCGCGACTGGAACACCGCTGCGTCGCTGATCGAGTGGCTCCGGATCCTGCGTCATATGAGCGGCGAGGATCGCCTGCGAGGATCGTCCGCGGAATGGAGGCTCGCCCGCGAGCATCTCGTAGCCGAGAACGCCGAGTGCGTACAGATCGGCGCGGTGATCGACCTGTGGATCGGCCGCAGCCTGTTCCGGCGCCATGTAGGCAGGTGTCCCTATCGCCATGCCAGCCGTGGTGAATGACTGCGCGCTCACGGATGCAGACACCGCTTTGGCCACTCCAAAATCCGTCACCAGTGCATGGCGTCCGCTGAACAGCACATTTTCAGGTTTGATGTCGCGGTGGACGACTCCGCGATGATGAGCGTACTGAAGTGCGTCGGCAACCTCTCCAAGGACGCGAACCGTTTCGGCTACCGGAAGTTCGCCACCGCGTTCCAGGCGCGCGCGTAGCGATTCGCCATCCACGTACGGCATGACGTAGTATAGAAATCCTCCCGCTTCACCAGAATCGAAGAGCGGAAGAATGTGGGGATGACTGAGACCTGCGACGGTCTCGATTTCTCTGAGGAACCGGTCTGCGCCAACCGATGCGGCGAGGTCGGCGTGCAGCACCTTGATCGCCACCGCGCGCTTGTGGCGGAGGTCGCGCGCAAGAAATACCGTCGCCATGCCGCCGCGCCCGACCTCACGCTCGATCTCGTAGCGATCCGCGAGTGCGTTCCGGATTCTGGTGATCTGGTCGGTCATGCGCTCCTCAGCGCTGGACTCGTCCACTCGCATCTCCTTTCATGAGCGCCTCGACTTCCAGAACACCGACACGGTTGAAGTCTCCGGAAATCGAATGTTTGAGACACGATGCAGCGGTGGCGAATTCGAGCGCGCGTTGATCGTCGCCGTACGTGATGAGCCCGTAAATCAATCCTGCCGCGAAAGAGTCACCGCCTCCAACTCTGTCCACGATATCGGTGATCTCATAGCGACGGCTGGAGAGAAGCTCTCTTCCGTTATGCAGTACCGCCGACCACCCATTGTGGTCAGCGCTGTAACTCTCGCGAAGAGTGATTACCTGCTTCTGCAGATTGGGGAATGCGTGGAAGACCGATTCCGCAACACGGCGGTAGCGCTCTTTGTCGATCTCTCCGCTGCGGACATCGCCCGCGGACTCGATGCCGAGCGCCATTTCGCAATCCTCTTCGTTGGCGATACCAATATCGACATTGCTGACGATCTCGCGCATGACTTCCGGAGCGGTCTTTCCGTATTTCCACAGATTCTTGCGGAAGTTGTAGTCGCACGAAACCGTCACGCCGGCGGTACGGGCCGCGGCAATCGCCTCGATGGTTGAATCCGCTGCGTTCTGGCTGATTGCCGGGGTGACACCGCTCACATGAAACCAGTGAGCACCCTCGAAAATGCGCGGCCAGTCGAAGTCGCCGGGCTTCGCGCCGGCGATTGATGATCCCGCTCGATCGTAGGTAACCCTCGACGGCCGTTGGTTCGCGCCCGTCTCAAGAAAGTAGACCCCGATGCGGTCACCGCTGCGCCGTACGAACGTCGTATCAGCACCCATTGCACGCACCGATTGAATCGCTGCGTCGCCAAGCGGGTTTGCGGGAAGTGCGGTGACGAACGACGCCTGCACACCGTATTGCGCCAGCGAGACAGCCACATTCGCCTCAGCCCCGCCGAACGTCGCCTCGAGAACTGGTGACTGCATAAGCCGCTCGAACGCCGGCGCCTTGAGCCGGAGCATGACCTCTCCAAAAGTGACCACTCTTTTCACTTGTCAGCGCTCCAGGTTTGGATGCTGCATCAGGCCGCCGGGCCGGTCCAGCTTGTACGTCTCCCGTGCGAGATCGTACGCGAGAGCGCGGCTCATCGCACGCGCATCCGCCAGGTCGATGACATGTCGCGCGACGAGACCGCCGAGCCAGTTGGCATCGACGCGGCGTGAAAGGTCGTGGCGGGCCGCGATCGAGCAGAACGCGCGCGTATCGTCGTTGAAGCCGGCGGTGTTGTAGATGCCTGCTGTCTCGGTCACCGACGAGCGGTACCGCATCATGCCTTCGATCGAATCGTGGAACCACCACGGTGGTCCGAGCCGGAGTGCGGGATAGTGACCGGCCAGCGGCGCCAACTCGCGGGCATACGCCGATTCGTCCAGCGTGAAAAGCACGAGAGTGAAGCGCGAATCGTTTCCGTACGCATTGAGGAGCGCCCGCAGATTATCGGTAAACTCGGTTGCGCGGGGAATGTCACCGCCTTTGTCGCGTCCAAACCGTGATGCGATCGACTCATTGTGATCGCGAATCGCACCCGGATGAATCTGCATCACCATCCCATCTTCGGCCGACATTCGAGCCGATTCCATCAGCATGTGGGCGTCGAATCGCCGCTGGTCCGCATCATCTGCATTCCCGGCAAGCGCGCGCGCAAACAGACGCTCTGCCTCGTGGTCGCTCAGTCTTTCGGTGTAAGGTTCGACTACGGCATGATCGGTAGACGTCGCTCCCACGCTCCTGAAAAACGCGCGTCGCTCCTCGATCGCGCGAATGAAAGTCGCGTAGCTCCCAATTTCAATTCCGGATTGAACTGAGAGCGCGGTAATCTCGCTCTTCCATTGGGGCGCTCCGATGCGAAACACTGCGTCCGGCCGAAATGTAGGCAGCACCCTTCCGTCCCAGTCCGAATCGCGGATCGTCGCGTGATCGGTAAGCGGATCAGTCGCGGCATCTGTGGTTGCGAGAACTTCGATGTTGAAGCGGTCGAAGAGGCTTCGCGGAAGGAACTCAGCCGATCGAAGGCACGTGAAAATCCGATCGTATATCTCTTGTGCCGTGTCGCGATTGAGCTTCTCCCTTACTCCGAACAACTCGTAGAGCTCGTGCTCCAGCCATGCGCCGGTTGGAGTGCCTCTGAAGAGGTACCAGTGGTCTGCGAAGATCTGCCAGACTTCCCGCGGATCGGTCGCCTGGGCTGAGCCATCGGCGTTGGATATACCCAGACTCTCGAGGGCGATTCCCTGCGAGTAGAGCATCCTGAAGATGTAATGATCGGGAGCAATCAACAGCGCGGTGGGCTCAGGGAACGGCGCGTTTGACGAGAGTAGCCCGGGATCGACGTGACCGTGCGGACATATCAGCGGGAGCCGCTTCGTCTCGTCGTAGATCGCACGCGCCGCTCGGCGAATGGCCGGATCGGAATCAAAGAAACGATCCTCGTCGAGTTCGAGCGGATGTCGGCCGGCGTTGCCGCCGAGGGCAATTCGAGCGTTCAAGGAATTGGTACTCCGAGTGGATATGTCGGTTCGCCAAATAATCTAGGCATTTTGATCCTGCTAAAACCAAACGATTTTCTGTGCATGCCAAGCTGGAAGGCCGCGGTGGGCTTCGCGGCACCAATAGTCGCCTGAAGCGGCCTGCCTGCTGGGTTGCAGCGCGGCGACGGCACGCGCGACTTCGCTCGCTCATGGCTGCAACGAGATGACCGGCGGCCGCCATGTCCTTGCCCCCGAGCGCTGCATGTCAGCCAGAACCTGTGAGCCCGGTAGTGGCACTACGTGGTCTAGCGTGAGCGTCGGGCGTAGCCCTACGTTGCTAGTTGATTAGACTAAGCATATTGACTAATCGGACTAAGAAAATGCCCGACGTAACTGTCATGAAGCAACGCGCACTCAGTGCGCAGTCGCCGATGTGCGTGGCAGGAAGTTGATGATCACACGCCCGGTGTTGAAGTCGACCCAGGAGTGGTAGTCGCTCTCTCTTGAAAGCAGAAAGCCACGGCCCACCTGGGTAACCCAGCCGCGCTCAGCCCAACTGGGGCTGTCAGCCAGAACCTCCGAATCAAACGGTTCCATGTTGGTATCGAAAGGAACGAAACACGACGGCTCCCGCACGGTTCCTTTGAGCCATACGTCGGCCTTCTCATCGAGGCACTCATACTCGAGCCAGTCGCAGGGCATGTCCAGGCCGTGCTGCGCATGGACAATCGCGAAGTCGGCAAAGACTCCGTTCTTCGACAGGTGAAGCCCGGCGCGGAGCAGGTTCCTGACCAGATATTCGAGGAGAACCGGGACGGAAAACCGGACAGCCACGAGGTTGTCATCGCTCGAAACCCACTCGGTGCCGTGCCGTGGTTCAGCCACCCGCTTGATGAAAGACTCGGAGCCGCCCTTTATGGCGAGATCGAGCGCCTCCCTTTTCAGAATGATGTTGAAGCCGTAGATCGTCAGGCTCATACGATAGTCTCCTTGTTTGCAATTCCTCCGATGGTTCGATTTGTCCGTCAACCTCAAGTCAAACGTAGTATCCGCCTCTGACAACCGATCCTGAGATTGTGGCGCGTAATGCCTTCCCCAATCCTGACGTCTGAGCTGAGTTCTCTTAACCGCGGCACGAGTTTCTCCCCGTTATCGATGTGGAGCTGAACTCGGAAGGTAAGGCCCCCCTTTGACAGTTTAGATGGCTCACCTCATCAGCCATGCCTACATTTGCTCCATGATTCGATCACCGCTCGTATGCACCACCTCGGTGGGTCGCGACGCACCGATGCGCGCGCTTACCGAGCGGCTCGGACGAGCGATTGCGGGCGAGGGAGCGGTCGTACTCGTCGGTGGAACCGCCGGCATCGGCAAAACCAGGATGATTCGCGACCTGAAAAACGAGGCGACCGAGCTCGGGGTACGCATTATCGAGGGGCGATGCTCCAGCACCGATTCGTCAGTGCCATATGCACCGCTGATGGACGCGCTGCGGTTCCGCATTGCGCGGGGTGAAGGCGATGTTGCCGCACACATGCTTGGGCCCCTTCGCGAAATTCTGGCTCCTCTGTTTCCGCAGCTCGAAGGAAAGGAAAGCGCCCCCGACAATGCATTTGAGCGTCATCCTGACCGTCCCCTCGAGCTGATCGTCAGCGTGTTCGAGCGTCTCTCGGCGGCAGAGCCGATGTTGCTCGTGCTCGAAGATGTTCATTGGGCCGACCAGACCTCCCTGGAAATTCTACGTCATCTCGCTCACCGCTCGCATTCATTGCGGCTGTTGATTGTCGCCACTTACAGATCGGACGAGCTTCATTCCAGTCATCCGGTGCGCAAGCTTCTCGGCACCATCGCTCGCGACCGTGTCGGAGTGGAGATGCGACTCGAGCCGCTCACTCGCGAAGAAACCACGGAGATGCTGCGCCGGATACTGGGGGCCGATCCTGACCCTGCCATTGCCGCGGGCATCTGGCGCCGTACGGAGGGGAATCCGTTCTTCATCGAAGAGCTTTTGACAGTTCTGTCCGAGAACGCGCTTCTCGAGCCAAATGCCCCGGCGGTCGCTGCACTCGAGAGGCTGCGGCTGCCGGCAACCGTGAGTGAGGCCGTTCTGGCGCGGGCACGTGCGCTTGGGTCGCGCGCGTACGATACCTTGTCGGCGGCGGCAGTGCTCGGACGAACGTTTGAATTCGACGACCTCTGCAATGTTCTGAGCATCGCGGAAGAAGATCTGATCGCCGTCATCGAGGAGCTGGTGGCACACCAGTTTCTGGAGGAAGAACCGGACGGGCACGGTGAACGATACGGATTCCCTCATGCCCTGATGCAGGAAGCGTTCTACGAAAGCATCATTTCGCGCAGGCGCCGCACTCTGCATCGCCAGGCCGCTACGGCCCTCGAGAAGCGAACGGCACGCCGCAGCCCGAAACGGCTCGATGAGCTGGCTTATCATTTCAGGCTCGGCGGCGAGCCAGAACGTGCCTACGAATACGCGCGGCTCGCCGGCGACGAGGCGGTGCGTTTGAATGCGTGGGACGACGCGGCCGCGCACTACGAGAACGCACTTGCATCTCTCGAGCTGCTCTCCGATGAAGGGCAGCGCGCCGCGGAGCTCCTCGAGCGTCTCGCGGGGGTCGCGTGGAGACAGAGCCGGTCATTACCGGCCCGCCAGTTCGCCGAGGAAGCCCTGCGGTTGCGTCGCGCTCTGGGGCACAACGAAGAGGCTGCACGGCTGCTGCGCCGGATCGCCGAACAACGCGCGGAAGAAGGTGATACGGAGGGCGCAACCCAGGCGCTCGACGAAGGGCTGAAGCTTCTTGGCGACACCCCCGAGAGCCGCGAACTCGGACCAATTTACGACGACCTCGGCCGCCTTTCCCTGGCACAGGGAAATCTGAACCGTGCCGAAGAGTTGCTGGTGCGCGGATTGACACTCGCGTCCCGTCATGCGGATGGCGCTGAGGAAGTGCTCGCTCTTGTCAGTCTGGCCGAGCTGAGCGTCGTCGGCGGGCAGGTCACCGCTGGGATAACCCGCCTCGATGACGCCCTGTCGCTCATGCAGGAAGGCCGGCTCCCCTTCGAGCGGCTCGCCCGCGTTTATGAAATCGGGGTGCGAACGCTGCTGCTGGCACACGACTATGAGCGCGCACTCAACTGGTCGAACGCCGCCTATTCCGTTTGCTGCGAGCAGGGAGTCGTCGGGCTCGATGGGCTGTTCCGTGCCTCACGCGCTGCAGTCCTCACGATCACAGGCTCGAAGGAAGATACCCTCGCCGAGGCGGCCGCCGGAGTGGAGGCGCTTCGCCGGTCTAATCGAGCCGAATTACGCGAGGCATTGCACGTACTGGGATTCGTTCACAGGTCCCGCGGCAACTTCCAAGCGGCGAGGACCGCTTACGAAGAAGCCCTTTCATTGAGTGAGGAGGGACACTCGATAGGGCTTGCTCTCCTCTCGCTGTCCGAAGGTCGCATTGAAGAAGCAGCGAGCGCACTTGAGTCTCAATTCCATGCGGTTCCCCGTGATCAGCCACTGCTGGCGCGCCAGATTCTGCCGTACACCGTGAAAGCATTGATTGAGGTTGGCAAGGTGCACGATGCCGCGATCCTGGTTGACGGCGCTCAGGATTTGCCTGAAGCCCCTGCAGCAGTGGCCCAGGTCTCGCACGCCCGCGGGTTGGTACAACTCGCAAAGGGAAACTTCGAGTCGGCGCGCGACGCGCTCGCCATGGCCGTCGGTGTATGGGACACACTCGGCAACCGCCTCGAGGCTACATGGATACGCATATCCCTGCTCGACGCGATGCTGGGCGCGGGCGATTCATCGGACGGCATGGCGCTCGGGCGGCGCCTGCTGGAGGAGTTGGACGGGTTGTTGATACCTCCGGAACGCGAGCACGTGCGCCGTACTCTTCGCCGCGCTGGTGTGCGGACGCGGCCCAGGGCGCGGGAAACCATTGCCAATGGCGATGATTCATTATCGCGGCTGACAGCTCGTGAGGCCGACGTGCTCCGTCACGTCGCGCAGGGCCGCACCAACCGTGAGATCGCGCACGCCCTCGGTATCGCAGAAAAAACCGTAGGAGTGCACGTAGGTCACATCCTGGCGAAGCTGGGGTGCAAGACCCGGACGCAGGCGGCACGCTTCGTTCCGCAGTAAGCGAAAGGCCCCGCGCGCAGCCAGCGGCGGGGCCTTCGAGCGTCCTGCGGCAGTCCTCCGGTTACCGCAATCGCTGCATCAGCAAAGGCCGTCGCGCTGCCGGCGCGGCGTGCACGGCTTGGTGTTCTTGGGCGGTTTTCCAATCAGTTCACGCGGCACCGCTACGCGGCTGAAGAGCAGGTGGCTGTTCATCGTGTGACCCCCGTTAAGGGTCGTTGGCAGGATGATGTTTTGCGTTGCCTGGCTGACGAGAATGTCGCGGACCTGTGCGGGGGTGGCTCCCGGCGCCTGCTGAAGAACGAGCGCGGCCGCGCCAGCGACATGTGGCGCCGCCATGGACGTCCCGCTTTTCGCGCCTGAAGAATTGTCCGTGTCGAACGTCGCCGACGTGATCCCCGATCCGGGCGCGAAGATGTCGACGCATGCGCCGTAGTTCGTCCACGTGGTGCGCGTATCGGTCCTGGTCGAGGCTGCCACCGTTATCGCCGCAGGTACGTTGGCGATCGGGAACATGCATGCGTCGGCCCCAACAGTGCCATTGCCCCAGCCGTTGCCCGCCGCCACCGCGAGAGTGACGCCCGAAGAGATCAGCGCGTTGACCGCGTTGTCCATCGGCCCGTTGGTGCCCAGCGTTTTCGTCGGCACTGGATCTCCAAGAGACATGTTTGCCGATGCGGGTATGGTAGCGTTTTTGGCGACCCAGTCCATTCCCGCAATCACGTCGGCGTCAGATCCATATCCGGCGCAGTTGAGCACGCGCACTCCCACGAGCGCGACTTTCTTGGCGACACCCCAGGTTTTGCCTCCGATGGTGCCGGAAACGTGGGTACCATGCCCGTCACAGTCTCCGGAGCCGTCATACCCGAGCAGCGGGTCGGTTGGGTCGGCGGCAAACGCGTCGAACCCCTTTACCGCCCGGCCCTCGAATTCGCTGTGCGAGTAACGAATGCCGGTGTCGATGATGTACGCCGTCACACCCGCCCCGGTGAAATCGTAGCTGTAGAGCGAGTCCATCGGCAGCGCCCGCTGGTCGATCCGGTCGAGTCCCCAGGTGGCCCCGGTTTGAGTCACCGTTTCGATCTTGGACATCTGACGCTGCACAGTCACGCTGAGAATGCGCTGGTCGGCCAGCAGTGCGTCGGCGACACTCGACGGTAACGCCGCGGAGAATCCATTCAGCAGTTCCGTATAAACGTGCCGGGGCTTGATGCCGTAATCGGCGGCAACGGCGAGGGTATTGGCGCTCCAGTCCGCGACTACTATATAGTGGCCGGGGATCGATCCATCGGACGCGACGAGCGTGCGCGCCGGGGCCGCATTCGCATTCAGGCCTACCGGTTGTGATGCGTCGTTACATGCGGCCAGCGCGACGGCCGCGAGTATCAGTCGAAGGTGTCGGAACATCCAGGGGCTCCTTGGGTGCTGCAGTGGGATGTGATGCAGACGGAAAACGGATTTCCGCCTGCATCATGACGGGTTGTTATTTCAGTCCGAGAGCGGTGGCGAGGTTGATCCGGCCGTAATTGGTGTAGATGTCACGGCCCTTTACGCCGACATCATCGGCGGTAGAGAGGATCTTCGTTTTGAGCCCGTTCACCGACAGCAACGGATTGTACGATTTGATCATCGCTGCCACCCCTGCAACGTGTGGCGACGCCATGCTGGTGCCTGCCGCGTAGGCATAGAAGTAGACGCCGCCGTCAACATTCCCGCGACACACGGCGAGTCCTGGCTCGGACGTGCGCCTCGAGCAGGCACCGATGATAAGATCCTTCGTTTCAGACCCACCTTCAACGTCGGACGCATTGCCGCCCGGAGCGGCCACTTCGATGGCCGTTATTCCGTAGTTCGTGTACGTCGCTGGCTGGTCGAAGTTCTGCTGAAGCAGCGGACCAGTGGCAGACACGCAGAGGGTGCTCTGCTCACAGGGAGTGGAGACGACAGTTCCCTGGTCGAGGTTCAGTGCACTGTTGCCGGCGGCAGAAATCACGATCGCCCCCTGCTTCTCTGCATCCTTGATGACGCGGGCCATCAGCTCGAGAAGTGCAGGTGCCCCCTCCTCGTTCGGTTCAACGTTGGCGCCAAGGCTCATGTTGATCACATCGGCGTTCGCCGGTCCGGCCGCGTGACGGATTCCACTGGCCACGCCCTCAAAAGACCCGCTGCCCTGAAAGTTCAAGACCTTTACCGCAATCAACGTCACGTCCGGCGCGATGCTGGCGACGCTGATGTTGTTGGTCGCGACAGTCGAAGCGACGTGCGTGCCGTGAAAGTGGTTATCCATGTACGGACTGTCGCCCGGCATCTGTGGCTCCACCGGCACTTCCGCGCCGACGGGACCCTCGCCCACGAAGAGCGACGTGAACGATGCCGAAGCAGCGCGGTCTACAAGGGTGCGAATTTCACGATGGTCGTAATCGATGCCGGTGTCGACGATTGCGACCCGCGTCGAAGGAAGTCCCTGCTTGCCCGCGGCCCAGGCCTTGTCAGCGCCTATGACGCGCATGTTCCACTGCGTTCCGTCGGCAAAATATCGCGCCTTGGCGGGGTCATTCTGTGGAAGCACGACGGCGTCGCCCTCTACCGCGAACACCCTCGTCTTGGGCAGCCAGTTCAGAATTCTGTCATTGCCGACCGCGGTAACCAGCCCGCTCGCGCTGAGATTGCTGAGCGCGCTCGTCGAGAGTCCGGATACGAACGCGACACCGATGTTGTCCCATCGAGTGGTGACGGTTCCGCCCAACGAGCTAAGGAGGGCGAGACCAGCCGCGGGAATCGACGCTGTGTCCTTGAAAACCACCACAGTTCTGCCGGTCGGGATTCCACTGGCGGCGACGGTCGCTGAAGGACCATCGGGTGCTTTTGACATTGCTGAAGAAGGCGAGGTTGGCTGATCGGAGCATGCGGCAATCGTCAACAGCGAGGGAACAACGACGAGCGACCATCGGCTGATTCGCGGGTGCATAACTTCCTCGGGCTGGGTTGGCTGCGCGCCGTGGAGGCCTCTCCTCCGCTTCGGCTGCGGGCATACGTCGTGGTCTCAGCGCGAATTCTGGAGAGAATGCCGCCGGGCGAAAATTGGGAGATAGCCATACGCGGTGGGCAGCTTTAGGAGAATTTTTTTGCCAGCGTAGGTCGTATTACTTACTTCGAGCTGGAGTGAGAAACTCTGGTCGCCCTGCGGCTGGTATTTTTCAAGCAGGATTCAGGTAGCTGGTGCTCGGGTTCGGGAATCCAAATGTCTGCGCGATGTCAGCCACAACCTGTTATCCCCGTAGCCGCACTTCGTGGCTCAGCGCGGAGCGTCGAGCGTTGCACCAATGCTTCTAGTCGATTAGACTAAGTATGTTAACTAATCGGACTAACAAATTGCCATACGTAACGATTCACGCGGCGAAAACCCATTTCTCCCGTCTTATAGCCAGAGTGCTGGCGGGGGAGGAAATAGTCATCGCCCGGGGCTCTCAACCCGTCGCCCGCCTCGTGCCGCTCGAGAAGGCACCATCGAAGCGCGAGTTCGGCTCGCTCCGCGGGAAGCTGGCCGTGCCCCCGAGCTTTTTCGATCCGCTGGCGGAGGACGAGATCGCAGCATGGGAGAAGTAGTCCCGTGAAACTACTCCTGGACACCCATGCGCTATTGTGGTGGCTCGCCGGCGACAAACAGCTTTCGCCAACGGCGCGCTGGGCGCTGGAGGACCAGAGCAACCCCATATACGTCAGCGCCGCGTCCGCGTGGGAGGTCGCCACAAAGCACCGTCTTGGCAGGATGCCACGCATTGGTCCGCTGGCGCGAGATTTCGCCGGTGAAATTTCCAGGCAAGGGTTTCTGGCGCTCGACATAACTCTCGAGGATGGCCGCCGCGCCGGCGCTCTCTCCGGCGAGCACCGGGATCCGTTTGATAGGATACTTATGGCCCAGGCGCGTGCTAACGACCTGGCGCTCGTGTCAAATGAAGCTGCATTCGATAAGTACGATGTGATTCGAGTCTGGTAACTGACGAGCCAAGCGTCCGCGGGGAGCGAGCTGAACAACTCAGACGACACCTCGATTTGATCGCAACGACTCGGGACGTAGATCTGAGTCAAGCTCCGTTCCGAGCCTTATCACAATTTCCGGTAGCGCTTCCACATCGGACAAAGTCGTACGAAAGTTGACGATGCATGCGCTCAGCAGATATTTGCCGTCGACGCCTGCGTTCGAGATAAATGCTTCACCGCCTGCCTGCCGGCGATTCACCAGATCTTCGTTGAGTTTGTTCAGATACTCCCCGACAACTTCCGAATCGTCGGATAGGTCAGGCGGAATTAACCGAAAAGTGGTGATGCTCAGGCTCTGAGTAACAACCTGTAATTCGCTGCAACCCCCAACAACCCTAGACAGCGCCTCTGAAAGAGCGATGTCGTCACCGATCATCTGGATGTACCCATCTCGCCCGACGTGACGTACACCAACCCAGACTTTCAGAGGCAAGCTGTCGACGTTCACTCGACTATTTACGTCGATCAGCGGCTTGCTTGGTTTGAGCAGAATACGTGGTGTGCCATCGCGGGCAACGAGTGTCAGCGAGAGTTGGCCGAGCGTCGTGAGCCGGGCCTTTGGTCGGTTAGCTATGTCCGTCATCGAGCCTTGACTATTTCCAACGCGTTTTTGTGAGTGTTGGGGCCATTTCCAGAATCAGCATTGTGCGTTAAACGCGCGTTAAACGGCTGCGTGGGAGTAGTTCTCGTTGTGCAGGCGATGCAGGCCCGGGGGTCCGATGGCGCGGGTAGCCCCGTAAATGGCGAAACCACGCTCGATGATGAGCCGGTCCGTGCCGATTTTCCGAGTACTGGGTGAGCGGATTTCCAAGGCTAAACCGGGTCCCGGCTTTTGACTGCGGTTTAACATCGCCCGAATTAGGGTGGCTCAGTCGTTAGACCCTAACCCAAGTTGAGTCTCAACCCATGCGCATTCCACGATTGATCGCCGTTGTTGCAATCGCTATGACAGTCGCCTCGTGCACTAACTCTACCGCCCCGACCAACCCTATCGTTGGGGCCTGGCAGCTAAGAACATGGGACGGGAAAGCGTTGCCGGCAATGACGTATGGCGTTGCCGATGGCTACAGGGAATTGCTGATCGCCGAGAAGTTCGTCATCAGCGAGGACGGCACCTATACGTTCAGCCGGACGACGCGGTTTATGCCTGAAGGCCGGAGCGAGACAAGAACCGGGGCTGGTTCATGGGAAAGGATGGACACCGGATTTGTATTCGGCGGCGGTCGGGCGCGTGGCAGGCTCTCGTCTGAATCGTTGATTGTGCAATGGAGCGGAGACGGGAAGACAGACTGGGTGTACGGGCTTCAAAACTAGCTCTGTCACCATTAAAAGAATGAGTTCGAAACCCAGCGTCTTTGAGGATCGCGTTACAGCTGCAATGATGTCGGCCCGGGATCTTGCTGGTCGACGACGTCCGCTAAGGCACACGCCGATGTATGAACGCATCAAGGTTCTCGCGACCGAAAAACAAAAGCTTCGCCGCCTTGTTACCGATTGATACTTACGGCTCAGCTCAACGAAAAATAGTTGGCAAGAAGAGCCAATCGATTCGCTTGCCGCCGGAGCCATCGCCGAGCGCAAGTTCATCCTTTGAACAACGGTCTCGACTTAATAGTGTCACGAACTGCTTTTTCCGTTGGCCCCTAGCGCGCGCAGGCTCACCAAGCTCGCGAAAAGTTAAACAGTTCGTAAAGCGCGCTTTCGTGCCAAGCACTGATCCCACCGCGCGGCGCGTCGTCGACTGAGTGTATTTATCCACCCGCCTGCCCAGCTAGCAACGCCTCCGTCGGCACTATCCTCCCCCCTTTAGCATCGCAAACCGCATAGCTCCTCCCCCCATACATCGTCACCCCCGCATGCTGCCCCTTCGCATTCACACAATAAAAACTGATCCCGAAATTCGGCAGCCCTCGGCTATTCAACAATCTTTTCTCAACAGTATTCTTCTGAATCCGCTTGCACGCATCCATCGCCGCATCCTTGGGATGCATCCCCCGCCTCATATTCTCGACAATCAAATAGGAGCTGAGATTATAAAGATTCGCCTCCCCCCGCCCGGTCGACCCCGCAGCTCCAACATCCCCATCCACATACAATCCGGCGCCTAGAACAGGCGAATCCCCCACCCGCCCCGGGATCTTCCACGCCAACCCGCTCGTCGTCGTTACCCCACAAACTTCCCCTTTCGCATTCACCCCATCGCAGTTGATGGTCCCGTAGTAATGCTCCGGGTCGATCAACCCGTCCGCGACCATCGACATCCCGGCAGCATGCGCAGCATCCGATCGCTTCGTCGGATCGAGATAATGCTCCGGGTCAATCCGCCTCTTCCACTCCAACCACAACTTCCGCGAGTTGGGCGTGTTGATATCATCCTCGACGGTAAACCCCATATTCCGCGCAAATTCCTGCGCCCCCTTCCCCACCAGCAGATGATGATCTGTCATCTCCATCACCGCCTTCGCCACCAGCGACGGCGTCCGCACCCCTTCTATAGAAGCGACCCCGCCCGCGCGCCGCTTCGGCCCATGCATCACACACGAGTCCAGCTGCACCACCCCTTCAGCATTCGGCAACCCGCCAAAACCAACGCTGTCATCGAGAGGATCGAGCTCGACAATGTTCACGCCGGCAATCAGCGAATCGAGCACATCCGCTCCACCAACCATCATCGTGAACGCCTTCTCGACTGCGGTTACGGTCCCACCATTCTTGAATCGATGCCCGTTCGACGACGCAATCACCACCGGCTCCGCAGCCTTCCGCGTAATGACGTTCGGCGCCTGAACCACCTGCGACTCGCCCTTCCCCGCAATCGCAAGCGACAACCCGGCAGCCGTTCCGCCAACCACGAATTCACGACGATTAATCCTGGCGTCCATTCATTTCTCCATCAGCTGTACAAGGTGAGCCATAGCTGCCGAAATCCACTCAGAACCACCGGCAATCGGCTGACATAACGTACGGAACGGGTGTAGTTTCCCGCCATACATGACGCCGCCCGACCCCGTCGCCCCCACCACCCGCCGCGAACACGACCTCCTCGGCGAACGCGACGTCCCCCAAGACGCTCTCTATGGTATACAGACGCTCCGCGCGATGGAGAACTTCGCCATCTCCGGAGTCGAGCTCTGCGAATTCCCTACGCTCATCAGCGCGATCGCATCGGTCAAGGAAGCCGCCGCCGAAACCAACCGCGACCTGGGCCTCCTCTCTGATGAAGTAGCCGACGCGATCATCGCCGCTGCCCGCGAGCTTCGCGCCGGCCAGCACCACGAACACTTCCGCGTCGACATGATCCAGGGCGGCGCCGGAACCTCGACGAACATGAACGCCAACGAGGTCATCGCCAACCGCGCCCTCGAGCTTTTAAACCGCCAGCGCGGCGACTACGACGCGGTCCACCCGAACACGCACGTCAACCTCAGCCAATCCACCAACGACGTCTACCCCACCGCGATCAAGCTCGCGATGCACAGCAGCATCGACGATCTCAAACACGCGATGGGCGCACTCGCAGGCGCATTCCTCATCAAGGGCGAAGAGTTCTCCCCGCACATCAAAATGGGCCGCACCCAGCTCCAGGACGCGGTCCCCATGACACTCGGCCAGGAATTCACGGCCTTCGCGCACACGATGCTCGAAGACGTCGAACGCCTCACCGAAGCCCAAGCCTTGATCCGCGAAATCAACATGGGCGCCACGGCGATCGGCACGGGGATCACGGCATCTCACGGCTACGCCGAGGGCGTTCGGAAACACCTCTCGCGCATCACGGGTCTCGAGTTGATCACCGCGCCTGATCTGGTGGAAGCGACATCGGACACGGGCGTATTCGTCCAGCTCTCAGGCGTTCTCAAACGCTGCGCGGTCAAACTCTCGAAGATCTGCAACGATCTCCGCCTGCTCAGCTCCGGCCCCCGCGCGGGCTTCGGCGAAATCAACCTCCCGCCGATGCAGCCTGGTTCGTCGATCATGCCGGGCAAGGTGAACCCGGTCATCCCCGAGATGGTGAACCAGGTCTGCTTCGACATCATCGGCGGCGACGTCACGGTCACGATGGCAGCCGAAGGCGGACAACTCCAGCTGAATGTCTTCGAGCCGATCATCGCCTACCGCCTGCTCAGCGGGATGATCATCCTCTCCCGGGCATGCGACGCCCTGCGCATGCGGTGCATCGAGGGCATCACCCCGAACGTCGAGCGAATGCGGTACTTCGTCGAACACTCGGTTGGCATCGTCACGGCCCTCGTTCCGATCCTCGGCTACGACACAGCGTCGGAAATCGCCCGCGACGCGCTGGAAACCGGACGCGGCGTCTACGATCTGGTCTGCGAGCGCGGCCTGATGACCCGCGAGGAACTGGACCGGGCGCTGAATCCCGAGGCGATGACGGGGCCAAACGGGAATTCAGCGAGTGCCTGATGATGTTATGGACACAGAGACCACCGAGACCACCGAGAACTGCTACGACAAACTGAAGGGAACAGCGCATGGGTCCCGGAACGATTCGAGAATTACCCCACAGTTCCCGCCTCCCTGCAGTTCGCGCTGCCCCGTAGTCCCCCTTAATCAGTTGTAGTTTGATCTTGTAGTTTGATCTTGTAGTTGATCTTGTAGTTGATCTGTGTCATCGGTGCCATCTGTGCCATCTGTGGTTCACTACCCGCAGGTCTCGGTGGTCTCGGTGGTCTCGGTGTCTCACACAGCCCGAGCAACGCAGATTGCCATCCCACCGGAACTGACCCCCAGACGATACTCCCGATACCGCCCGCCTCGCATTAGCTTTTCAGCGGTTTCCCACACCTGAAGAGCGCGGCAGCATCGCAATAATCCGCGCTCCAGAACCGATGGCTAAAGGACCTGTAATGATAGGCATTCCCCGCCTGCGGCGGCTTGCATTACCCGGAGCACTGGCCGTACTCGCTGTGACATTGGCGGCCTGCTCCGAACAGTATCCCAATACCACCTTCGATCCGCACTCCGACTTCGGTCGCGACATCGATTTTCTATGGGACCGCTTACTTCTCCTCGGCACCATTGTCTTCGTGCTCGTCGAGGCGGCGCTGATTTTTGTGGTCTTCAAGTACCGCCGCAAAACGACAGACGTCCGGCCACCACAGACTCACGGTAACGCGGTTCTCGAAGTGATCTGGACGCTGATCCCGGCGTTCATCCTGCTCTTCATCGCAGTGCCGACGGTCCGAACGATCTTCAAGACCCAGGCTAAAGTCGCCGCCGGTGCACTCGAAATCGAAGTCATCGGACACCAGTGGTGGTGGGAATTCCGATACCCGGAATACAACATCACCACCGCCAACGAGATCTACCTGCCAACGGGCCGCACGGTGAACTTCAAGCTCACCTCCGTCGATGTCATCCACTCGTTCTGGATCCCGCAGCTCGGCGGCAAACGCGACGCGATTACCAACCGCGTCAACTACATCTGGCTGACGCCGGATTCGGCGATGCAGCCTGCAGTATGGAATGGCTTCTGTACCGAATACTGCGGCGACTCGCACGCGAAGATGCGGTTCCGCGTCTTCACGGTGAAGCCCCCTCAATTCGCAAGCTGGGTCGCCACCCAGCAGCTGCCCGCCGCGTATGGAGCGGTCGCTGCGCCAACAGCAATCAGTCAAGCCGCTGGAATCGCAGGGCAGAACGTTCGCACGTCCAATACGCCGAATCAGACCGCTACCGCGACTACCGGCCAGGCGGTGCAATCCGCGGTCACGCAGAACCCGGCACAGCCACGCATCGCGGGCACCGGCACTCAAGGCGGCAACGATCCCGCGCTGAGACGCGCGCCGGGCGCCAGCATCGAAGGCCCCGACACGGTCGCCGCCCCACCGCAGACCACTGCAATCCCGGTCTCCAACGTCGCGCCAGGCTACACCTTCCCGGCAAACCAGCCAGCATTCGATTACGCGAAGCCGCGCACGCCGATTCCATCCGGCCTGACCTTCACGAAAGGCCTCACCGGCAACGCCGCCCGCGGACAGCAGGTCTACTCCTCGGCTGCATGCATCGGATGCCACGCAATCAAGGGCAACCCGATGTCGGTCGGCAACGTCGGTCCCAACCTGACGCACATTGGAACACGCAGCACACTGGGCGCCGGCACTTTCCCGAACACACCCGCATATCTCGCGCTCTGGATCAAGAACACCCCGCGCATGAAGCCCGGTGTTCTGATGCCGACACTTGGAAAAAATCAGATCAGCCCGCAGACGGGCAAACCAGTTACCACCGGCGGGCTCGACGACCAGCAGATCGCTGACATCGTCGCGTACCTGACGGCCCTGAGGTAAGCATTCGAATGGCAACGACAGCAATGCCGGTGGGCACGTCCACCGCGCCGAAAGCATATGAGAACAGCGGCGTCTGGAGCTGGCTCACCACGGTGGACCACAAACGCATCGGCATCCTCTATCTCTACACGTCGCTCTTCTTCTTCATCTGGGGAGGCATGGAAGCGGTCATCCTCCGCGCCCAGCTCCAGGGCCCCAACGGCCAGCTCGTTTCGGCCGAGATGTACAATCAGCTCTTTACGATGCATGGGACGACGATGGTGTTTCTCGCCATCATGCCGCTCTCGGCGTCGTTCTTCAACTTCCTGATTCCACTTCAGATAGGCGCACGCGACGTGGCCTTCCCACGTCTCAACGCGTTCAGCTACTGGGTGTACCTGTTTGGCGGAATCTTCATCACGGTGCCGATTCTCTTTCAACTCGCGCCGAACGGCGGCTGGTTCGGCTACACGCCGCTTACCACGAAGGCGTACTCACCCGGCATCAACATCGACTTCTGGGTGATCGGCCTCCAGATACTGGGCATTTCATCTCTCGCGGCGGCGTTCAACTTCATCACTACGATCATCAATCTGCGCGCGCCGGGAATGACGCTGATGCGGATGCCGATGTTCACGTGGATGTCGTTCGTCGTTCAGTTCCTCGTGATCCTGGCGTTTCCGGTGATAACGATCGCGCTGGTGTTCCTGCTGTTCGACCGTTTCTTCGGAACGAATTTCTACACTGTTGCCCAAGGCGCCGACCCGCTGCTATGGCAGCACCTGTTCTGGATTTTCGGTCACCCCGAGGTCTACATCCTCATCCTGCCGGCATTCGGACTGGTCTCCGAAGTGCTGCCGACATTCTCGAAGAAGCCGCTGTTCGGATACCCGGTGATGGTCTATTCCGGAATTCTCATCGGCGTGCTCGGCTTCGGAGTCTGGGCACACCACATGTTCGCGGTGGGAATGGGCCCGATTGCCGACAGCTTCTTCGCGCTGTCCACCTTGCTCATCGGTATTCCGACAGGCGTCAAGATCTTCAACTGGATCGCGACGATGGCGCAGGGCTCCATTCGATTCACGAGTGCCATGCTGTTTGCCATCGGACTCGTCGCAATGTTCACCATCGGCGGCATCTCCGGCGTGATGCACGCGTCACCGCCAGCCGACCTCCAGCAGACGGATACGTACTTCGTCGTCGCGCACTTTCACTACGTGCTGTTCGGCGGCTCGATCATGGGAATCTTCGCCGGCATCTACCACTACTTCCCCAAAATGTTCGGCCGGATGATGAGCGAGCCCCTCGGCAAGGTGCATTTCTGGCTCAATTTCATCGCCATGAACCTGACATTCTTCCCGATGCACTTCTCGGGAATGCTCGGCATGCCGCGGCGTATCTACACGTACGACGGCGGACAGGGATGGGACACCTTCAACCTGATCTCGAGCCTCGGCGCATACATGCTCGTGATCTCGACGTCAATCTTCGTCTACAATTTCTTCAGAAGCAAAAAGAAAGGCGAAATCGCGGGTGCCAATCCGTGGGAAGCCGGAACGCTCGAGTGGTCGATTCCCTCCCCCGTTCCCGAGTACAATTTCGCGGTCCTCCCGAATGTGACGTCGCGTTACCCGCTGTGGGAAGGCAACGAGAAAGACCTCGCAAGCGCGAACATGAACGCGCAGGAAGGCAAAACCTCCGAGGAACTCGGCATCGTGCTTCCTTACAGCACGATCAAGCCGTTTATCGTCGCGGCCGCACTGGTGCTCATGTTCTGCGGCCTCATCACGACGATGGCCGTGACCTTCCTCTTCGCCGCGATCATGGTCGTCGCACTCTACGCCTGGCTGCTCAGCCCACTCGAGCCGGAGCACCACTAAATCATGTCAGCGCCAGCCGCACACCACTACACGTCAACCGGACTCGACAGCCGGAAGATTGCCATCTGGGCCTTCATCGGCTCGGAATGCATGCTCTTCGTGTCGCTCATCTCGACCTATCTCATCTACAAGGGAAAGAGCCTCGTCGGTCCATTCCCTCACGACCCGTACACCAGCGCCACCGGCCAGACATTCCCGCCCATTCTCGACATTCCCGTCACGTCGGGGTCGACTTTCGTCCTGCTCATGTCGTCGCTGGCGATGGTGCTCGCGCTGGCCGCCGTCCAGAACAAGGATGTGCCGAAACACACAAGAGGCGAACGCATAATCGGATCGTCCAAGCTCTGGCTGTGGATGACGGCGCTGCTCGGCGCCACTTTTCTCTGCTTTCAGGCCTATGAGTTTACCGCCTTCGTGAACGAGGGGCTGACTATCCGCACGAACCTGTTCGGCTCGTCGTTCTTCACGCTCACCGGATTTCACGGCGCGCACGTTACCGCCGGCGTCATCTGGCTGGTATCATTGCTGGCGATCGACTACCGCCGCGGGCTCGGCCCGAACGATGCTCTCAATGTCGACCTTGCCGCGCTGTACTGGCACTTCGTCGACGTCGTGTGGATCGTGATCTTCACGCTCGTCTACCTCATCAAATAGACCATGGCAAACGAGCCGGTTCATTCCGATCCAGCGGCGACGACACCCCACGCCGCGGCGCACGAGCATCATCACCCCACCTGGCAGACCTACGTAAAGATCGGCGCGATCCTGACAGCGATAACCGTGGCCGAGGTGTGGGCGTACTACATACCGTCGCTGGTTGCGTCGCGGGTGTTCGTGCCGATGCTGCTCATCATGTCGGCCGTCAAGTTCGTCACCGTCGTGATGTTCTACATGCATCTCAAGTACGACCACAAGTTGTTCCGGGTGTTGTTCACCGGGCCGATGCTTATCGCCGCGATTACGCTCATCTCGCTGTTGTTCCTCTTCGGGCAGCTCACGGCGAAGTTCGGCACTTAAGCGACGACGGAGTTGCGATGTCACGGCCGGGCCTCTCGATAGCGGCGTCAACGTCAGCCCACTGGCTTGCCTCGTGATTATCGCGCTGCTGCACCCGGTCGCGAACCTCGACTGGATGACATGGTCGATTCATCCGAGCACTGTAATCGGTCTGGCGGCACTTGGTGCGATCTACCTCTGGCGCGCTCGGCATGGTGGCGATGACGAGCATGTCACCGGCGCGCGAAAGGCCAGTTTCTTTTTCGCCCTGTTCATCATCTTCGCGTCGCTCAACGGGCCGATTCACGATCTGAGCGACGTGTACCTCTTCAGCGCTCACATGGTGCAGCATCTCATGCTGACGCTCGCGATGCCACCGCTGATGATTTACGGAGTGCCGGGGTGGATGCTTCGGCCTCTGGTCAGGCACAAGGTGACGGGTGTGATTGCGCGCACCGTTACGCGACCGATCGCGTGCTTCGCGATTTTCAATGTCGTCATCGTGTTCTGGCATCTCCCGATTTTCTACAACGCTGCGCTGGCAGATCACGGAATTCACATCGTCGAACACCTTATGTTCATGGCTGCCGCCGTGCTCATGTGGTGGCCGCTCTTGAGCCAGCTGCCGGAGCTGCCGCGGCTCCCGTACCCAGCGCAGATGCTCTACTGCTTCCTGATGAGCGTCGCGATGTCGATTCCCGCGGTTTACATCTCGATGGCGGAGCAGGTGCTTTACCCCGCGTACTCCACGGCGCCCCGGGTTTGGGGGTTGTCACCAATGGATGATCAGCTGCTCGGAGGACTGGTGATGTGGGTGCCGGGCGGGTTGATCTTTGTGGGGATCATGTCGGTTGTGTTTTTCAAGTGGGCGGCGAGCGGGGAGGACCATGCCGCGGGGGCGCAGGTGGACTGGAAGCCTGAAGCGGCGTGAACGGACGGCGGAACTGCGAGTTTTCAGGCGGCCTGATGCCTGAGGACAGCTGTCTGTAACTGCCAAAACTGAGAACAGCCCAAGACGGACAGGTATCAGGGAGGCAGAGGGCAGGTGCGAGGGTCAGGGGTCAGGGGGCAGGGGTCGTTGGCGCACGGTTATGATTGCTTCAAGAAAGGAACGGCGATCGGGGACGCGATTAAGTCGCAATCTTTTCCATGTGTCCGATTTCAAGAAGCTGCTTGTCTGGCAGAAGTCTCATGCGCTCGGCACCTGACACCTGACACCTGACACCTGAACCTCGCACCCCGCCTCTGCCTCGCTGACACCTGTCCGTCTTAGGTTTTTCTCAGTTTTGGCAGTTACAGACAACAGCCACCAGGCATCAGGCCACCTGAAAACTCGTCCGTCACGCGGTTCAAACCGCCCCTGTCGTATCGTCCTCTCCCCCCAGCCCAACGCTGATATCATGCCCAAGCCTTGGGTGCCTCTTCCACATGAACCAGAACATCAGCGACGCCGCCAGCAGATTGGCAATGAAAATCTGGTACCATGCCAGCCCGCCGTAATCCGACTCCATCAGCAGCGCGGTCAGTCCTACCGCCCCCAACTCGAACGCTACAAACCCGAGCAGGAACCCGGCAAGCACGGCAGGCGTGCGCTCGGCCTGATGAACGACAGTCGCCATCATGATTCCGACCAGCGAAAACGCGATGTAGTGGAATATCGTGTATACAATGACGTGCGCCATCATCGTGTCGGGCATCATCGAAGCACCGGCTCCCAGCACGCTGACCAGGCCACGCCCCAGGAGATTGGGAGTCATGAATCCGCGGCCAGCGACTACATCGATGATCAGAAACCATATCGCCACCGCAGTGGCTCCAATGACGCCTGCGAACACGCCCTCGCGAAATGTATTGTGCCGCTCAGCCATCGATCTTTCTCCCACCTCGTTTTTGTTGACCGGAAGCTACTGATTTCAGGTAGACTTGCATAGACGCGTCCGCGGCACCAGTGGCCCGGAACGCGTCCCCGCACTATGGTGTGAATCTCGCGTTTGCGGTGTAAAAAAGAACAGCCCGCCTTTCCCGCAACGAATCTCGAATCACGCCTAATGTTTCTTAGAAAACTCAGGATCATCGCCGTCATCCTTCTTGCTACGATCGCGGCAATGCCGATGGATGCACAGACGCGCCGACAAACGACCAAAAAGAAAACGACGACTTCCGCGGCCGCGAGGCGGCAGGCGGCGAAGAAGAAGGCGGTCAAGCGGCCAACCACCCGCGCAAGGACCGCATCCGCCCGCACGAGAAGCGCATCCAGTCGCAGCAGGCGTGCATCCAGTCGCAGTAAGCGCGCCGCCGGCCGCGGAAGGCGTGCACCAGTCGTACCGGTGGTGAACTACACGGCGCCCCGGTCGGCTGCGTCACTCACCGCCGACCTGGGCGCTATGGCGAGCCGTGTACGCGCCGGCCAGTTCGGCGTGATGATTGTCTCGCTGACGCGGGGTGATACCCTGCTCGCGTATAACGCCGGCACCCCGCTTCTCCCCGCATCGACGATGAAGATGCTCACCAGCGTCGCGGCATTCGAGCGTTTGGGGCCTTCGTACCGGTTCAGCACCGACGTGCTTTACGACGGAACCATCGGCACCGACGGCACGCTCACCGGCAATCTCTATCTGCGGGGCGATGGCGATCCAACATTGTCCGGCAGATATCTCCGCGGCGGCCCGGGTGCGCCGATGCAGCTGCTCGCGGATCAGGTGGCCGCGCGCGGCATTAAGCGGGTGACCGGCACCGTGATCGGGGATGCAACGGCGTTCGACAACGAGCTGATTCCGCAGGGCTGGCTGAGCCGCTATCTGCAATCGGGCTACGCTGCCCGCGTGTCGGGTCTCTCGCTGAACGAGAATCTGATCTGGGTCACCGTCGTTCCGGGCCAGGGCGCGAAACTCGAGCCCGCGACGAGCGCCATTCCGTTGGTGAACAACGTGCGCACGGTAAAGGGCGGTGGCGCGCGCCTGTCGATCCGGCGGGACAGAGCGGGCGAGATTACTGTATCCGGCACCATCGGGTCTGGTTCGATCCCCCGCCGATACGTGTATGTAGTCGAGAATCCAGCTCCCTTCACCACCGGCGCATTACGTAGCGCCCTCGTGGCCAAAGGCGTCGCCGTCGATGGCGCAATTCAGCTTGGCAAGACACCGCAGGGTGCGACGAAGCTGGCCAGCGTTCAGTCGCCCACGCTCGACCGGATCGTCGCCGCGATGAACCGCGAAAGCATCAATCATTACGCCGAGCTGCTGCTGAGAAACGCGGCGCGCGGGCCGAAGCGCGACATCGTCGGAAATGCGGCGACAAGTCAGGCGCTGCTGCGAAATATCTTCGCCACCAAAATCGGCGCCGATACCATGAATCTTCGGGTTGCCGACGGAAGCGGTCTGTCCACACTCGACCGCGTCACCCCGCGGGCGATGACGCAGATGCTCGGCTTCGCCCACCGTGCACCGTGGGGTCCGTGGTTTCACTCATCCCTGCCGGTGGCTGGCGAGTCGGAGCTCATGCGCCGGCGGATGCGCGGAGGCCAGGCGCAGGGGAATCTGCACGCGAAAACCGGGACGACCAACGATGTCATCGCGCTCGGCGGCTATGTCACGGCGATGAATGGCGAGGTGATGGCGTTTTCGTTCATCTATAACGGCCGCGATCGCGGGAGTGCCAGGTTGTCGATGGACGCGATGGGTCAGACGCTTGCGAATTTCGTTCGCTGATCCTTGGTGGCCGCTCGTCGACGCATTTGCCTAGGCCGCGATCTCCTTGATATGCACTCCCCGCTTCGCCAGTTCCGCGATGTAACGTTCCGCCGGAATGCACTCGTCCGGCGTGTGCACCCCCGGTGCCGCGATCTCACCGCGCGCCTGCATTTGTCCGGTGATTGACAGCGAATAGCCCGTCGTCCGCATCATTGCGCTGATTCCGCGCTCCTCGTCGTAACGATCCACGAGCTCCCACGCAGCGGTCTTCGGCTCCCCGTCTTTTTTGCCCTTGACCGTCACTCGCAGCGCCACGAGATCACGACCCTCCGGTTTGGTGAGTCGCGGGCCCATCGCCGCGACTGCCACATCGCGCGGCGAAACCTTCATGCCCTTCACGTCGATCGGTTCCAGCTCGAGGAGTCCGAGTTCGCGAATCGCTTCCATGATTGCCGCGTGTCCGGGGTAGCGAAGTGTTTTGTACTCCATGCTCGGGATCTGCCCCTCGTAGCGGAACGCCATCGTCGACAACCCGCCGGCGGTATGAAATGCCTCGAGCTCGCCGACAGGTGCAGCGAACATCACCGGCTCACGCTCCGACAGGGCAGTCACCTGCTCCCGCTTGCCGGCGCGGATGATCCACGAAAGTGTAGTGTAATAATCCAGCACGCCCTCGAGCGAATACACGATTTGATAGTTGAGGGGCGGCTCCGGGTTTTGTGGTAACCCGCCGACGTAGATCTTTACTTCGTCGACAGTATCCATCTGCCTGATGCCATGTTCGGACAGGATGTTCACCATCCCTGGCGCCAGCCCGCAGTCGGGGATGATGGTGATGTTCTTCTCGCGGGCCACCGCGTCGAGCTCCTTTTGCCTGAACACGATATCGGTATTGCCGCCGAGGTCGCAGAAGTGCACGCCAGCCTCAGCCGCGCGCGTCGCGAGATCGAGGTTGAAATAGTAGGGGATCGCGCTCATTACGGCGTCGGACTCACGCATCAGGGCACCGACAGCTTCCTTGTCGCGAACGTCGAGCGGAGTTGGGGTGAGCCGCTTTCCGGAGTAGGGCCCGAGAAAATCTGCGATGTGGCCGGTGTCCAGATCGGCGAGCCGCACATTTGACACTTCCTCGTTCTGCAGCAAGTCGTACGTGCAGGCAGAGCCTTGAAGGCCAGCCCCGAGAACCAGCATGCGCATCAGGTAAATCTCCGTTTTTGCACCATGAAAACCGACCGGAAACTTAGCGATGAAGCTTACGAGCGGTTACCCCGCCACCAGTGGCGGTACATTCTTGTGTCGCGCCTCGAATTGGAGTGCGGAGCGGTCGGCGCGTTCGTTGCAATATCCTCGCATCATGACAATTTCGAAGGCAACACCAGGCGACAGCACTGATTGGCGAAATCACCTGATTGATTCATCGGCCGGCATCCGGCAGATTCTCGAGAATACTCGCAGGATCGCGGTGCTGGGCATCAAGGATGGTGTTGGGAAACCCGCGTTCTTCGTACCCGACTATGCGCAGCGCGCGGGATACGAGGTCGTGCCGGTCCCTGTTTACTATCTCGACGCAACGGAAATGCTCGGCGTTCCGGTTTACCGTACGGTGTCCGCGATCCCCGGTGACGTCGACATGGTCAACGTCTTTCGCCGGCCGCAGGATATTCCGCCACACCTCGACGACATCATCGCCAAACGACCAAAGTCGGTGTGGTTTCAGTCAGGAATTGTCAACGACAGTGCGGCCGAGCGATTGGCGCGGGAAGGAATCGATGTGGTTCAGGACCGGTGCCTCATGGTGGAGCTGGGCCGCATCGGCAGATAACAACGGGAACGGAACTGAGAAAAGCGTGAGTTTCACCATCCCACAGTGTAGACGACAGCCTCTACCGGCACCTCATTCGCCACCGCAGTCCCGCGTGGTGCGAGCGCGACGATGTACCGCCCGCCCTTGGTAGCCGCGAGCGCTTTGCCCGACCCGATGGTAAACGGAGCCGCGGTGGAATCCGCACCCGCCGTAGTCTCACGCGCTGTGATCACGCCCCGCTCGCTCCGAATCGCAAACTTCCTTGCTCCATGCACCACGCTGATAGCCGGCGCCGCCTGCATGTTCACCGGGATCGAGATGTCGAGCACCGGGCCGGTGGTCCACCGCGGAACGACCATTTGCGCACCGGCGGCGAGAGTTCCATGAAACGCTCCGGTTTTCGGATCGAGTGCCGCCCACGATTGCGACTCCTCATCGTCTTGTACCTTTGCTGGATTGCCGCCGAGTGCGATGGTTGCGCCGTCGGGGGTCCATCGGACGCGCCAGCCGCGTGCGATCTTGTATAGCCGCGGAGCCGCCACATCGTTTGCGCCCGCTGCCCTCGAATCCGCAGGTATGCTGATAGTGCCCGGCTGCGCGATCGCGCGCGCCATCGACATTCCGCTCGACGCGAATGAACCATTGATCAGCGTCGCAGTGTCGATCCCCGTCTTGCGGGAGAGATCGAGCCACATCGCGGCGGGAATAGTGTCTGCCTCGCGGCCGAGGAGAATATATGCGCGCGAGAACGCGAGGGTTTGCCAGTCCGGGGATGGCGCCACATCCCACACCTCGTCCATCCGTGTCTGAAAATTCCGGCTCTCACTGCCGAAGAAAAAACCGTTGGCGACTGCTTCATTCTCTACACCTACCGGATCAACCATCACCAGCACCGATGCGCTGTCCGGCGAGAACAGCCACTTCACGCGCGATGCCATTCCGTAAGTGCCCTGGTTCACGCGGGTCGCGGTCACTACTGGTGCCGCTCGAGACGCCGCGGTGCTGTCAGCCGGATTCGGTTTGGAGCTGGACTCGACGCATGCGGAATACGTAATGGCGGCGACGAATCCGGAAAAAAGTCGCGCGCCGGCAGCGGCAAGCTTGGAAATGGGCAGGTTTTTCATCCAGGTGCGGGCAGGTCCTGGCGCGCACTGTCCCGCGCGCCGGGAGTGAATTCAGGTGCGTACTAGATTACGCCCGCTTCCCTTTGCGCGATAGAGCGCGGCGTCCGCTGCGCGAAACAGGTCTTCCACAGACTCGGGCTGCGTCGATGGATAAGTGGCAACGCCGATGCTGGCGGTGATGCGGATTTCGGAGACGCCCGAAACAAGAAACCGATTCCCCGCCACCTTCTCCCGGATACGCTCGGCGAATGCAATCGCGCCCTGTGTCGTTCACAAGCTTGAAATGGTCGAGGTCGAGCAGCAGCATCGCGAGTGGCGCATTCACGTAAAAGCTCGGCTTCCGCAATGCGGAGAGCCTGCCTCAGCGCCTGCACTTCCGTTGAATCCCTTGACTCCAAACTACATACCTCGTTGAATGACCCTATTCAGTCTCCGACTCGATACCGGTATCGCCGTCGGTAATCGCGACCGAATCGTCGTCGGCTGAATCCCCGTCATCTTCCTCGGGGACCACTCGAGCAACGGCGGTCAATATGTCGCCATCATCGAGATTGACGAGCTTCACCCCCTGCGCGATACGTCCGGTAACCCTGATCTGCGCGACTGAAGAACGGATGATCACTCCGTTTCGCGTGATGAGCACGATCTCGTCTTCAGGCAGAACTTCCATCACACCGACAACGTTTCCGGTTCGCTCAGTGCGGTGGACGGTGATGATTCCCTTCCCGCCACGCCGCTGAACACGGTAGTCATCGATGTGCGAGCATTTGCCGAGCCCGCGTTCGGTGACGACAAGGATCGTCGCCTCGCGCTTGACCACCACCATTCCGATAACAGCATCGTCGGGCTTCAGGTCGATTCCCCTGACGCCGGTGGTATCGCGACCCATCTGCCGGACATCCTGCTCGTTGAACCGGCACGACAGACCATGCTTTGTGGCGAGCACGATGTCATTGGTGCCACTCGTCACCTGCACATCGATGAGCTCGTCGCCGGCTTCGATCTTGATTGCCTTGATGCCGTTCTGGCGAACGTTGGAGTACTGCGACAGCGCGCTTTTCTTCACCGTTCCCTTCTTCGTACAGAAGAGCAGGAACTGCGTGTCACTGAACTCACGCACCGGCACCATCGACTTGATCTGGGTGTCGGGCTGAACGTTGATCAGGTTGACGATCGGCTTGCCCTTGGTAGCGCGCCCCGCCTGCGGAATCTCGTGCACCTTGAGCCAGAAACAGCGCCCGTCGTCGGTGAAGCAAAGGATGTAGTCGTGCGTCGAACCAATAAACAGCCGCTCGATGAAGTCTTCGTCCTTCAGCGACTGCCCACTCAGTCCACGCCCGCCGCGGCGCTGCTTGCGATAGGTGGACACCGACGTCCGCTTGATATAGCCGGCATGAGAAATCGTGATCACCATGTCCTCCTCGGCGATCAGATCCTCGATGGAAAACTCTCCTTCGTCGCTGGTGATCTCCGAGCGCCGCTCGTCTCCGAATTTCTTCAGGGATTCGAGCAGTTCGTCGCGAATGATCGACATCCGGCGCGGACGTGAATCGAGAATCGACCGAAGCTCCTTCACGAACGCGCGCACCTCCCTCAACTCGGCTTCGAGCTTCTCGATTTCAAGACCGGTGAGCTTGGCGAGGCGCATGTTGAGGATCGCTTCCGCCTGACGCTCGCTCAGCTTGAACCGCTGCTGAAGCTGCGAGCTCGCCGTCGGTGTATCGGCGGCGGCGCGGATGAGCTTGATCACCGCGTCGATGTTGTCGACGGCAATCTTGAGCCCTTCGAGGATGTGCTCGCGCTCGAGCGCCTTGTCGAGCTCGAACTGGGTACGGCGGACAACCACCTGGTGCCGGTGAGCGATGTAATGCTCGAGCACTTCCTTGATCGGCATGATCTTCGGAACGAGCTGCCCGGTGTTTGAATCGGGCACCAGTGCCAGCATGATCACGCCGAAGGTGGACTGCATCGTCGTGTGCTTGAACAGGCCGTTGAGCACCACGCGCGGGATCGCATCGCGCTTGAGCTCGATCACCACGCGCATGCCGTCCTTGTCCGACTCGTCCCGCAGGTCGGAGATTCCCTCGAGCTTCTTGTCGCGCACGAGTGCGGCAATGTCGCGAACGAGGTTGGCCTTGTTGACCTGGTACGGCAGCTCGTTGATGACGATCTGCGATTTGTTGGACGATTCCTTTTCCTCGATCACCGCACGCGCGCGCATGACGATACGACCGCGGCCGGTTTCCTGGTAATCCCTGATTCCAGCCCGGCCGTAGATGTATCCGCCGGTGGGAAAATCAGGGCCCTTGATGATCTTCCGGAGATCGTCGATGGACATTTCCGGATTGTCGATCAGCGCGATCACCGCGTTGACCACTTCGCCCAGGTTGTGTGGCGGAATGTTGGTCGCCATTCCGACCGCGATGCCGGACGATCCGTTGATAAGAAGATTCGGGACCGCCGATGGCAGGACTTTAGGTTCCTGAAGGCGGTCGTCGAAGTTGGGCGCGTAGTCGACGGTGTTCTTGTCGATGTCGGCGAGCATCTCCATGGCGATGCGGGTGAGGCGCGCCTCGGTGTACCGGTAGGCCGCCGCACGGTCTCCGTCGACGCTGCCGAAGTTGCCCTGGCCGTCCACGAGCGGATATCGCAGCGAGAATTCCTGGACCATTCGCACGAGTGCGTCGTAGACCGACGAATCGCCGTGCGGATGGTACTTGCCGAGCACGTCGCCGACGACCGTTGCAGACTTTTTGTAGGGGCGGCCGGGGACAAGGCCGAGTTCGTTCATCGCGTACAGCACCCGCCGGTGGACCGGTTTGAGACCGTCCCGCACGTCTGGAAGAGCGCGCGAAACGATCACGCTCATCGAGTAGTTGAGGAACGATTCCTTGACTTCGTCGTGCAGCATTCTGGGGAGAATGCGCTCGCGGTTGTTGGGAGCGGTCATGTGCTTTTGAGGCGGGCTTTGGGAGGCGGGGAGTACAGCTTCTCAATATACTGCCATTTGGTGATTAATGCAACGGATTTATCACTGGCTAAGTGCTTGCCGCATCGACACTTACATGACGCTTGCCGGGCCTGACAAACGGTAACTGCAACAACGGTCGACACCGAGGAAAAGTGAGAATGAGAGACCACAGAGAAAAACTCGCAGGATCGCATTGAAGAAGCTCTCGTGGGTGCTCGACTTGACTCCCTGCTGATACAGATATAATTTGATTATTGTACAGATAGAGGGGAATAAAATGTCATCCAGAAAGAAAGCCGATGCTCCCGTTCAGCCGGTTGGGCGCGTGCGAGAAACGTTGCAGGGCGCGAGCGGGTTTGCTGCGCCGTTGGGAGATCCGCGCGCAGCGCGCCGCAAGAATCTCTGGATCAGCCAGACGAAGCTCGACGCGGCGAAGAAGCACCTCGGCGTGAGAACTGAAACCGAGGCGATCGATGTTGCGCTCGATCTTGTGGCGTTTCAGCACGAGGTCCTCGACGGCCTCGCATCGATGGGTGGCTGCGGCGGGTTCGTCAATTATTTCGAAGACGACGACGACCGGACGTAATCTGCGTGTACCTCCTCGATACCAACATTTACATCCGGGCGTTTCGGAATGCTGTCGATTCCGAAGCGCTCGCGATGTTTTACGCGAAGCATTTGCCGCGAACCATGTTGAGCGCGGTCGTGGCCCACGAGGTCGCCGTTGGAGCCTCGACGCGGCGAAAGTCGGCAGAGCTCAGGAAGCGAATCATCGCGCCGTTTGAGGCGCGGAAGCGGATCTCTGTCCCGTCTTTCATGGCGTGGATGCAGGCGGGCGAAATCTGCGGAGCAATCCTGCGCAGTGGCGGTTACGGCGACAAAGTCGCGCAGAAAGGGTTCTTCAATGACGTACTGCTGGCCGTTTCATGTCGAGAGGCAGGGCACACTCTCCTCACCTGGAACATCGACGACTTCAGGATCGTGCGAAAGTTCGTAACCTTTGAGTACGCAGCGCCGTGGGTCTGATCCCGGCACAAAATCATATCGTGTTCTTTTCAGGCGTTCACCGCACCGTCATCATGTCGCTTTATCACGATCCGGTGTCGCGCTTCGATACCCGGCCGCTTCGACCTCATCATCCAGTTCCAGCTGCGCGTTATCCTTGTCGATTGCGTCGCTCTCCGCACGGTAACGCTTGTACCACTCGCGCGTGACCTCGCCGGCGAGGTCACGGTTCCCAAGCCCGAACGACAGAGCCAGGGCCAGCGCGACTGCTCCGAAGAGTATTGCGAACGCCGTCGTGACGATCTCGCTTGCGACGCCCAGCTCCTGGAGCGCCATGAAGACCGCGAGCACAATCACACCGCCTTTGCCGACGCGGGACAGTGTCGGCCCGCCATGCAGGCCACCGGCGCTCGCCATGATCAGCCCGCCGACAAAGCCGCCGAGCACGATGCCGACGATGATGATGACGATGGCGGCGATGACGCTCGGGATGTAGCTCACCAGCTCGCTGAATACATTCGCGAGCGACTGCAGGCCGAGCGCGTTGGCGGCGAGCAGCATCACGGTGAACATGATGAACCAGAACACGAGGTTCGAACCGATTCGCGTGGGATTCACATGCGAGCCCGCCCGCTCGACGGCGTCCATCACTCCGCCGCGTTCAAGGAGCTGATTGAAGCGGATGCGCCTCAGGACTTTTTCAGTGCCCTTCTCGAACAGCCGCGCAAGGAGATAGCCGGCGAAAAGAATGACGAGCGCGCCGAACAGGGCCGGCACGTACTGGTAAAGCTGCGAGAAGCTCTCCTGAAGACGTTCGGAGAAGCTCAGATTGGTGTTGTCGCCCACTTGTGGACTCTTGAGTGAATTGCGGGTAAAAACTGCTCCAACATTAGCACGGCGACGCGTTCTTCGCTCATCTGGTTCGGGTGCTTGCTCGTCTTGTTCGCGTGCTCGCTGGGCTGATGCGGGTGCTCATTCGTCTGGTTGGGGTGCCCGCTCGTTCGGTTCGCGTGGTTGGCTCGTCTCAGTTACGGGTGCCGCGCCGGATATCGTAGATGGCGCTGCGGTGACAACCGGGACAGATCAGCCAATCCCTTTTCCGTGCATAGCCGAGCCCGAAGGAACCGCCGCCGATCGGCCGCTGCGTCAGGTGCACGTGACAGCGGGGGCAATCCGGCATCAGGCCAGTCAGAAACATTTCGCGAATTGCCTTGAGCTCTTCGGGCGTGAATTGCGCGTTCTCTGTCATGGCGAAACACGCACGACGATTTTGCCGAACTGCTCGCCCGATTGCATTCTCTGGAACGCATCCCGCCCGTGTTCGAGATCGAAAACCGAATCGATTATGGGCAGCAGCCGGCCCTCGCGAAGTTCGCTTACGATCGCGTCAAACTCCGAGTCGTTGCCCATCGTCGAGCCCATTATCGACCACTGATTCCAGAACAATCGCCGGACATCGGTCTCGACAATCGCCCCCGACGTGCCGCCGCACGTCACCAGCCGTCCCGCTTTTCCGAGCGCGCCGAGGGACTGGCTCCATGTCGCCTGGCCAACGCTGTCGATGACGACGTTCACACCGCGTTTACCGGTACGGGCGCGAATCTCTTTCGCAATGTCGGTGGTGCGGTGGTTGAGCGTTTCGTCGGCGCCGAGTTCGCGCGCGCGGTCGAGTTTTGCATCGTTGCCGGAGGTCACCCACACCGTCGCGCCGCGATTCTTTGCGATCTGCATTGCCGCCTGCGCCACGCCTCCGCCGATTCCCCAGATCAGTACGTTGTCGCCGGCGATTACATTCGCGCGGGTGACGATCATTCGCCACGCGGTAAGTGTCGCAAGCGTAAAGCCAGCCGCCTGCGTAAACGGCACATCGTCCGGGATTTGTCTCACGTTATCGCTCGGCACCACTATGTAATCGGCCAGCGTTCCCGGATGATGTTCACCGAGGAGGCCGAACCTGACGCAAAGTGACTGCTCGCCGGCGAGGCAGTAGTTGCACGTCCGGTCGCTGATTCCGGGATTGATTACGACGCGTGCGCCGAGCGCGGGTGGGGCGTCGCGGAATATCGCATCGCTGGCACCAATCGCATCGACGATCCCGGTCCCGTCCGCTCCCATGATCCACGGTGGTTTGGTCGTCACGCCCGGCAGTCCGCCGAGTGCAAATAAGTCGAGGTGGTTGAGAGCCGCCGCCGCGATGCGGACGCGGACGTGCCCCGGTGGCGGTTCCGGCACCGGAAGATCGGTGCGGTACTCGAGCTTTTCGACTCCGCCGTGCGCGGAGATGGTGAGTGCTCGCAACGAAAACCTCGAGCGTTATATTGAGGGTCGCAGCGGACGCAAAGCCCCGTGCGAGCAGGAAGATATCGGGCCAGCCCGAAGAAAACTCCGCCCTGAAAGTAATGCTATCCATAAAGGTCCCGCCTCTTGGTGAATCAATCGTCGAAGCCACGGTGTCGCGGTGGGTTCGCAAGCCCGGCGAAACGGTGGCGGCCGGCGACACCATCGTCGAGCTCGAGACGGACAAGATCACCGTAGAAGTTCCTGCTCCGCGGGGCGGTGTTCTCGTCTCTCAGGCCGTTGCCCAGGGTGAAGTCGTGAAGGTCGACGACGCGCTCGGTGAGATCGACGAGACGGGAGCAGCGGCGGCGGCGTCCGGGGCTCAGGCGACCGGGGCTCAGGCGACCGACGGTCCGACTACCGACACTCCGACCACCGACAGTCCGAAGACCGATAGTCCGAAGACCGATAGTCCGACCAGCGTCGGTGCGACGGGCGATGCGACCGCGGGCGCGGGTCCCACAGCGGCACCGGCTGCACCCTCGGTTTCCTCCGCACAAGCTGCACCCTCGGCACCGGCTGCAGACGTAAAGTCGTCGCCGGCAGCACGAAAGATCGCCGCCGAAGCTGGCCTCGACGTCGCAGGGGTTGCGGGTACTGGACGAGGTGGAGTGGTCAGCAAGCCCGATGTCGTGGAGCACCTCGCAACAGGATCAGCCCCGGCGAACCCTGCCCCAGCTTCTGCCCCAGCTTCTGCCCCAGCTTCTTCACCAATTCGACCAGCGACGCCCGCACCGACTGAAGAGCGCGAAACCCGCGAGATAATGACCACCCGCCGCAAGCGGATCGCGGAAAACCTGCTTCAATCACAGCACAACACCGCGCATCTCACGACGTTCAACGAAGTCGACATGTCGTTGGTGAACACGCTCCGCGAACGGATGAAGGAACGAGTCGAGAAAGAGCAGGGAGTGAAACTCACCCTGATGCCCTTCTTCGTGAAAGCGGCGTGCATGGCGCTCGAGACCTACCCGGTGATCAACTCACAGGTCGACGGCGATTCGATCATCTACAAGCACTATGTGAACATGGGGATCGCCGTCGCTTCCGATGCCGGCCTTGTCGTCCCGAACGTCAAGGACGCGCACCGAAAAGGAATGATCGAGATCAGCCGCGACATCGCATCCGTCGCAAAGCGCGCACGCGACGGCAAACTCGGCATGGACGACCTCACTGGCGGAACGTTCACGATCACCAACGGCGGAGTGTTCGGCTCGCTCGTTTCTACGCCGATCATCAACTATCCTCAGGTCGCAATTCTCGGGCTTCATAAAACGCAAGACCGTCCGGTTGCCATCGACGGAAAAGTCGAGATCCGCCCGATGATGTACATCGCACTGTCATACGATCACCGCATCGTCGAGGGACAACACGCGGTGCTGTTCCTCGTCAGGGTCAAGGAGCTGCTCGAAGATCCTGCGATGATGCTGATCGCCTGACGGACCGATGAGCGAAATCAAAACCGCGGACGTCGTCATCATCGGCGGCGGACCAGGCGGCTACGTCGCAGCCATTCGCGCCGCCCAGCTCGGCCTCAACACCGTCTGCGTCGAGATGGACAAGACGCTCGGCGGCACATGCGTGAACGTTGGGTGCATTCCATCGAAGGCGCTGCTTACTTCATCCGAGCACTACGAGTTCGCGAGGCTGCACGCAGGCGAGCACGGAGTCCGGCTCGAGGGTGTGTCGGTGGATCTCGGCATGATGCTGAAGAGAAAAGACTCAGTCGTCGCCCAGAACACGAAAGGCATCGAGTTTCTCTTCAGAAAGAACAAGATTGAGTGGGCGAAAGGGCGCGGTACGCTCAAGGTGGGGAATATCGTCGACGTCTCGGCCGCCGACGGCTCGACGAGTAGTTACCAGGCTAAGCACATCATCATCGCCACCGGTTCGGTGCCCATCGAATTGCCTTTTTTGAACTTCGACGAAGACCGCGTTCTTTCGAACACCGGCGCAATAGCGATTCATGAAGTTCCGCGTCACCTCATTGTCATCGGCGGCGGCGTCATCGGTCTCGAGCTTGGATCGGTATGGCGGCGGCTTGGTGCCAAGGTCACTGTCGTCGAGCTTGCGCCGACTATTCTGCCCGGCAACGATGCAGAAATCATTACCGAAGCTGACAAACTTTTCCGCAAGCAGGGACTCGATATTCGTGTGGGCACAAAGGTCACCAGCGGGCGGCGCGATGGCGACCGGGTACTCGTCGACATCGAGAAGGATGGCAACGCGGAAACTCTCGAGGCGGACTACGTGCTCGTTTCAGTTGGCCGGAAGCCATCGCTTAACGGCATCGATGCGGCCGGTCTTGGCCTCGCTCTCGGCAAGCGTGGCGAGATCACAGCCGACGCGGAGATGCGAACCAATCTTCCAAACGTGTTTGCGATTGGAGATGCGGTTGGCGGCAAGCTCCTGGCGCACAAGGCTGAAGAGGAAGGAGTCATTGCTGCCGAGGTGATAGCGGGTCACAAGGTGCACATGGATTATCGGTCGATGCCGTCGGTGGTTTACACCTGGCCCGAGATCGCAACTGTCGGGCTGGCCGAGTATGAGGTGAAAGAGTCCGGGCGTGAGTACAAGACGGGAAAGTTTCCGTTCTCGGCAAACGGCCGCGCACGCACAATGGCAGAGACGAACGGCTTCGTGAAGTTCATTGCCGACGCGAAGACCGACGAGCTGCTCGGCTGTCACATCATCGGGGCGAATGCATCGGACCTGCTTCAGGAAGTGGTGCTCGCGTTCGAGTACCGTGGCTCGTCCGAGGATATCGGGATCACGGTTCACTCTCACCCGACACTTTCCGAGGTCGTGAAGGAAGCGGCGCTTGCAGTGCTCGGGCGCGCAATACATATGTAGGTGCATGAATTCTCGCGCCGCATCCCCGGAGTCCGTGCACGTGAGTGAGAGCACGTCGCGTCTTGAGACTACGTCGCGTCTGATTGTCCGCGCGGCGCTGGTGAGCGATCTCGGCGCCGCGCTCGCCCTGGTGGACGACGAGTCGAAGAAGAATGAATGGGTGGGCCGCATCCCGGAATTGCTCGGTAGCGCGGTTCGCACCGACAACGGGTTCGAGTACCGCGCAGTAGTCGGTGAGCGGGACAGTGAGATAATCGGGTTTGCGGTGTACGGAGATGTGGCCGGCACGGTCGGCACTGGAATGCTGCACGGCGTCCTCGTCGGCAGCCGATCGCGGCGGGCCGGAGCAGGAACCGCGATACTGCGGGGTGCGATCCAGGATTTCAGGACGGTGTCGACGCGGATGATCATCGCTGAGATCCCGAAAGATGCATATCTCTCGAGGTACCGCGCGTTTCTTAATTCCAACCTGTTTTTCGAGGAGGCGAGGATCGAGGACTACTACAGGGACGGCGTCGATCTCATTATGTCGCGGCGGAACCTGACGTTTTGAAACATCAGGAACACAGGAACTACGATGGGTTTTCAGGCGGCCTGAGGCCAGGGTTCAGCTTCCCGCAAACGGCGCAACTGAGACAGACAGCTGCCACCAGGCTACCAGGCCACCTGAAAACTATTGTTGTTTAGTCCTTCCACCTCCATCAATGCCGCTATGCTCCTCCAGCCCGTAAAATCCTCCGACAAGCTCGCGCTCTCTGATAAGGACGCCTCGCCTCCGAAGAAGCTCCCAAAAGGCGACGAGATTGAAGCCGAGCTCGATAAAACGCTGGAGCGTCTGGGCGAGCTGCAGCAGATCTTCTACGCTGACGGCCGGCGGTCACTGCTGATTGTGCTCCAAGGCCGCGACGCATCCGGCAAGGATGGAGTTGTCCGCACTGTCATCGGCGCCTGCAATCCCGCCGGTGTGCGGGTCACGAGCTTCAAGGCGCCGAGCCCCATCGAGCTTGCGCACGATTACCTGTGGCGCATCCACAATGCCGTGCCGGAAAAAGGCATGATGGGGATTTTCAATCGCTCGCATTACGAGGATGTGCTCGTAGTTCGCGTACGGGAATTCGTGCCGGAAGATGTCTGGTCGAAGCGATTCGATCAGATCAACAACTTCGAGCGAATGCTGTCCGAGAACGGGGTCGTAATCCTCAAGTTTTTTCTGCACGTCTCCAGTGATGAGCAGAAGGAGCGGTTGATCGACCGTGTCGAAGACGAAACCAAGAATTGGAAGTTCAACGCCAACGATCTTGAAGAACGGAAGCTGTGGGACAACTACACGGATGCGTACGCTGATGCCCTGACAAAGTGCAGCACCGAGTGGGCGCCATGGTACGTGGTGCCCGGCGACAAGAACAAGGCGCGCAATTATCTCATCGCGAAGCGGCTGGTGGAGACGCTCGAGGGGCTGGATCTCGCATACCCGAAACCGAAAACCGATCTGCGCAAATATCTGGAGGAACTGGAGTAACGCATTAACGAGGGAGTGCGGCGGCGCGTCTCCCAGTCATGAAACACACGACTGGGATTACGATGCGAATGATCGATACGTTCATCAATGGCGCGCTCTTTCTGGGCTGCGCCTCGATTGTGGCAGTGACGGCGGATGCCCAAACAAGAGCGTCTGTGCCAAGGGTCAACGCGAGTTCAGCACGCCTCGACCATCGCGAGCTCGCTGCCGACCAACAGGTCATTCACGCCCTCAACCGGCTGACGTTCGGTGCCCGGCCAGGCGATGTCACGAAAGTGCGCGCCATCGGCCTGGACACGTGGATCGACCAGCAGCTCCACCCGGAGCGGATCGATAACGCCTCGCTCGACCGGTTCATAGCGAGTTACAGCATCCTGAATCAGGACCAGAGCGGGTTGCTCGTGCAATACGCATCCGCGCAGCGTGAGCGTCGCGTGTTCAAGCGGGAGGCGGGAGATAACACAGCGGGGATCTCCCGCGACGACAGTATCGCAATGCGCAGCATGGGCACCAGCCGGCGTGCGGTGGCCGGTCAGCTCCAGTCGGCTCGTGTCGCCAGAGCGGTATCCAGCAACCGCCAGCTCGAAGAAGTGATGACCGACTTCTGGCTCAATCATTTCAACATCTTCGCCATGAAGGGCCCAGCTGGTCCGTTCTACGCTGCAACGTATGAAAGCGAAGTGATTCGCCCCAACTCACTGGGTAAATTCCGTGACCTGCTTGGAGCGGTGGCGAAGAGTCCGGCAATGCTGTTCTATCTTGACAACGCCCGCAGCATGGCGGACAGCAGTCGTCCGCGTCTCGCAAGCATGGCCCGCGGCGGAAAGTTGAATGGTGCCGATGCGACAGCGAAGCGCCGTGGACAGGCGAAACGTAACGCAGCGCGCGGGCAGACCGAACTGCAGCAGCGCATCAAACAGCGCCGCAACGGCGGACTCAACGAGAACTACGGTCGTGAACTGATGGAGCTGCACACGCTCGGCGTCGATGGCGGGTACACGCAGCAGGATGTGATCAACGTCGCTCGCGCACTCACCGGCTGGACGATAAAGCCGCCGCAAACTGGCGGCGGGTTTGTGTTCCGCCCGGAAATGCACGACGCTGGAGAAAAGATCGTGCTCGGCCGCAAGCTTGCGAGCGGACGCGGAATTCAGGACGGCGAGGACGTGCTCGACATCGTCGCACGCCACCCCGCTACCGCGCGTCACATCGCGACGAAGCTCGCGCGCCGGTTCATCTCCGACAATCCGCCAAAGGCAATCGTCGACCAGGCAGCAGCAGTGTTCCTCCGCACGGATGGCGACATTCGCGAAGTAGTTCGCACCATCATCACCTCGAACGAGTTCTTTGCGCAGCAGGCATTCCGCAGCAAGGTGAAATCGCCGTTCGAAGTAGTGGTGAGCGCAATGCGCGCGTTGAACGCGCAGCCCGACGCAACCCCGCGCACCGCGCAGGCGGTGGCTTACCTCGGACAGCCGATCTACGGACACCAGGCACCAAACGGTTATCCGGAAACCGGGGAGTCGTGGATGAACACCGGTGCAATCCTAAATAGAATCAACTTCGGCATGACAGTAGCGGCCAACCGCATTCCCGGTGCAAGTGTGAACGCAATTCCCGGTCTGGATTCACTGAGGGATGCGCCCCGAACCCGGCAGGTCGATGCCGTAGTCGCGATGCTGCTCAATGGTTCGGCATCTCCAGATACGCGGGCGGTTCTTCTCTCGGGCGAGAATCCGTTGCTGGCAAAAGGCGTGGCAACGTCAAGCGGCTCCAGCGCAATGGGAAACGACCAGCCAGCGGGCGTCGATGAAATGAACGGAAGCGCCATGGACGCTAAGACGCGCCGCGCAAAGAACGGCAAGCTCAGGAATGAGGTGCCGCGTGGCGCGCGCGTCAATCCGATGGCACGCGGGGGCGGCGTCCCTCAACTCACCGGTATCGCCCAGATAATCGGCCTCGCACTCGGCTCGGCCGAGTTCCAGCGCCGCTAACGGATAAGGAACAGACTCATGGAACGCAGAGCATTTGTAAAATCAGGAGCTCTCGCCCTCGTCACGATGGGGTTGAGCCCGAGCTTTCTTCGCCGGACCGCGTTTGGCGCGGAGCTTATCAAGGCGCCCAATGGCAAGACGCTGATCTGTCTCTTTCAGCGCGGTGCCGCTGACGCGTTGAACATGGTAGTGCCGCACGGCGAGAAAGCTTATTACACCATGCGCCCCTCTATCGCCATCCCGCGCCCGGCAGGACTCGGCCGCTCGGCCGCCGCAGGGAGTGCGATAGATCTCGACGGATTCTACGGACTCCATCCGTCGCTGGCGCCGCTGAAGCAGCTCTACGACCGCGGCATTCTCGCACCGGTTCACGCAGTGGGAAGTCCGAGCGCGACGCGATCGCACTTCGATGCGCAGGACTACATGGAGAGCGGCACGCCCGACGTGAAGGGTACCACCGACGGATGGCTCAATCGATATCTGGCGGTGAAAGGCACATGCGACGAGTGCAAGGTCAATCCGTTTCGCGCGGTATCGCTTACGCAGCAGACTCCCCGCATCATGGAAGGGCGCGCCGAAACTGTGGCGATGAACAGTCTCAACGAATTCACCGTGCGCACTACGGGGTCACAGGCCGACCGTCTCGAAGCGCTGTATCGCACCGGGTCTGCGGATCTCGTGCACGGCGCCGGCGCCGAGATGTTCGATGCGGTGAAGATGCTGAAGGCGGCAAATCCGCAGAAGTATCTTCCGCGCAGCGGGGCGCAGTATCCGCGGTCGCAGTTCGGCCAGCGGCTGCTGCAGATCGCGCAGCTCATCAAGGCCGATGTCGGGATGGAGATCGCGTTCGCTGATGTCGGCGGCTGGGACACGCACGTGAACCAGGGCGCGGCAACTGGTCAGCTCTCGGCAAGGCTCAACGATTTCTCGCAATCAGTGAGCGCGCTTGTTACTGACCTTGGCGACAGGATGGGTGACGTGGTGATCCTGACGATGTCCGAGTTTGGGCGTACTGCGCGGGAGAACGGAAACCGCGGCACTGACCACGGTCACGCGGGAGCACTGTTCGTCATCGGCGGCGATGTGAAGGGCGGGAAGGTCTACGGAAAGTGGCCGGGACTCGAGCAGGAGCAGTTGTACGAAGGCCGCGACCTTGCGCTCACGACTGACTTCAGAGCGGTGTTTTCGGAGGTGACCAGTCGTCACCTTGGCGCGGCTCAGGTGGACCGGATTTTCCCGGGATTCAACGGACAGCAGAAGAGCTGGCTGGGAATCATTTAGGAGTTCGGTGGACTAATGTTTGTCAGGGAGCGGCGGAAGATCCGACAACAGGATTCGCGCATAACCCCGCTTCGAGTCTTCCGGGTGCGGCTCGAGTCCAATGAGAGTGATGTACCGTCGGCGAGGGCCATATACCCAGAAGATTCGGCCGGCACCGGGAGTGTTGTTCTCGAGGTACGACGCGAATACTTTTTGACCGTAGCGAGCTGACAGCGCAACAATCTCATGGCTCCGAAGGCCCGGATGGAATGGATTCTCCTGGAGATGGGCAACCGCCTTGGCAAGTTTCCTGGCGAGAGCGCGTTCAGCCTTCGTTAGAGTTCCGTCCTTCAGGCCGCCGACGAGGCGGTTCCATTCCGCCTCCATCGCGGGCACTCCGGCGACGACGGTGAATTTCGCCACCGATCATGCCTGGTCGTCTTCGGTGCCGGTGATGTCGAGAATGTCCCTCGGATTCAGCGCCTGCCCTGCCTTTTTGCGACCGGGATTCGCCATCGCCGAGTCCATCATCGCGAGGGTGCGGGCTGAGATTGAGGCATCCGCCAGAACCTGTGGATAGAACTCAATGTGGCCGTCATCGAAAACTTTCGCGTGGTAGTAATCGAACGCGAGATTCTTGAGGGTTACGCGATTTCGCTCATCCTTTTTTACGTCGTACTCCGAGACGACTGAGCTCATAATCCCTCCGGCTCTCCTATTAGTGGGAATACCCATGTACCCAATATGGGCAAGGCCGTTGGCATGGTCAAGCTTAGAGTGCGAGGTACGATACAGGCGACGGAATTTCGAGCGGACGCTGCATTTCGCTGATAGTCTCGTCGGTATCTCCGAGCATCATCAGGATGATCGCATGGTTCGTCATGTGTGGAACGAATCCTTCCGGCTTTTGGCTCGCCGGCCCTCCGCCCCCGGCCGTTGCGGAAATGATGCTGCGGGCTGCCGGCGGCGGGCGTGAAGCATCCCTTCCGTTTCGGCCGGCTGCCAACGGCCGGAATGCCGGCAGCTGGAAGGATTCTTTGATCGTTTGGCCCTCAAAGAACTTTCCGGCCCGTCAGTCCCTGTCGAGCCGCCCAATCAATCCATGGAGCATCTTCCGAACCTGCTCGATCTTCTCGAATAGCGAATTGCACGACCTCCTGAGAAATCAATTCCATGTCCCGACCGATGATCAAGTGATACTCGAGCTCGGACGCAGACCCGATTGAGTATCGCAGGAATCTCGCGAAGTCTTTTTCACTCGCCTGTTCCCGCCCTTCGACACTGTTCGCTGGGATGGACATGGCCGCGCGAATAATTGAGTTTCTTGAAGTCCGACATTCCGACGATACCAAGACGCCGCGCCGCCGGTAGCATCATCCCGTGCCCTGAAGAATCAAACTGAAGCCGTCACGCTGGAAGCATGCGTTCCGCCTGAGCCGGCTGCCAGTGGCCGGAATGCCGAAAGCCGGAAGGATTTTCTCCGTTCCGCTGGTTTGCAGCAATCTCGCAGCCTCTATCCCCCAATCGTTGTTTCACGGGCCCCGGACCAGATCGTTAAATCGGGGATGACTTCGAAGCGCCGCGAAAAGCGGATTCAGCCTGATCGCGTTCCTCGAAACAGGCGACGGAATCTCGAGCAGACTCTGCATCTCGCTGATGGCCCGGTCGGTATCTCCGAGCATCATCAGGATGACCGCACGGTTCGCCACGAAATCCGGGCCTCCGTAGGCATCTTTCGACACAGGGCGCAGCGAAATGGCTTTGTCGGCGGCCGCCAGTGCTTCCTGCCTCCGGCCAAGAATTGCCTGAACCCGGCCGAGGCGAGAATAGTATCTGGCATCATCGGAGCGCTCGCGCACCTTGGAGGCAAGCGGCCCCAGAGCCGAATCGGCGTAGGCACGGGCACGCGGCATGTCCTGAATGACATAGAACAGCATCATCCGGTTAACGAGGAACGAAGACCGCTCATCCAGCTCCGGTCTCCATTGCGCCGACAACAACGCATCGCGGATTTTCTGATCTGCCAGGGCGGGCCAGCCCGCATTGAAGGGGTCCGCCGCCGCGCTGCCCAGGCCACCTCTCGCGCCGGCCTCTGCAGCGAATCGTTGTCGAACGAACTGCAGGGCCCGCGGCACATCGCCGTCCCTTGCTATCGCGATCTCTGACTTGAGACCGAGGGCGTCAGGCTCTCTGGGAGTGACGATCAACGCACGGTCCGCCAGCCGTTCGGCCTGATCGTATTCACGGAGCGTGTAATGAGTATCGGCGAAGTCCGATATGTAGCTTCCTATTCGAGGCTCGATCTCGATCGCGCGGTTCATGTTGGCGATCGATTCTCGCCACTTTCCCTGCCGTCTCTCGATCGCCGCCTTGTAGAAGAGAATCTCAAAGTCGTTGGGGCGCGCCTGTTGGGCGATCGACAGCTCCTTCAATGCACTCTCGAAATCGAGCAGCCCCTGATAGTAGTAGATCGCGAGAGCGAGGTGGGCAGTTGCCAGCGACGGCTGCAGCGAGAGCGCCCTGTCGGCTGAGGCACGGGCTTTCCTCAGGCGCTCGGCAGTGCGGTCGCTCTCAAACCAGAAGAGCCCCGTGTGGCCGATGGAGAGCTGTGAATGCGCCAGTGCGAATTGAGGATCGAGTGCGACCGCCTTCTCCAGTGCCGCTATGGCCGTCCGGATGTCCGGGACCTGAAGGCTGGTCCTCAGCAGCTCGGTCCCGCGAAGATAATGGCTGTAAGCTTCGACACTTTCGGTGGGGCGCGCAGCGAGGGCGTCTTTTTCCGGCTGAAGCAGCGCGACGTCGAGCGCGTTCGCGACTTCGGTAGCCACCTTTGACTGAACCTCGAAGATGCCCGAAAGAATCGTCTCGAACGGCTTTGCCCATACCTGCGTCGCATCCGCGGTTCTCACCAGCGCCGGACTCACGCGCACAATGTCCTTTCCATCACCGGTACGGTCCCATCTGACGGTTCCAGTCAGTACATAATTCACACCGAGCTCACTGGCGATCTGCTGCGGGGTCTTGGTCGTCCCGGCATAGCTCTTCGACGTTTGCCGGCCGATCACCTTGAGACCGCGCAATGATGACAGGCGGCTCGTGATCTCCTCAGTCATTCCGTCGGTAAACTCGCGGCCTTCGGGCCTGCCCAGGTTCTCGAATGGAAGTACCGCGATCACCGGTGTTTCAGCTTTCGCGGTGGACACGGAATCGCGCTTTCGATATTCGGTCAGCCCGAAAGCAGCGATCGCAGCGGCCACGGCAACCGCCGTGAATACCGCAATCCTCCGGGTTCGCTTGCCCTCCTTCGCCGGCTTCACCGCTGTCGCCTGAACCGTGCGAGCCAACCCACCACTCGGCGTACTGAGCGCGTCCAGCCGGTGCATCACCTCGTGTGCAGTCTGAGGTCTATCAGCCGGACGCTTCTCGAGGCACGACATCACGAGCGAAGCCAGCACGGGAGGTATCGTCGACCTTCGACGCGTGATGGCGTCTGGCACTTCGGTCACGTGTGCCGCGAGTGTCGCCTGCGGTGAGCGACCTGTGAATGGAGTCGACCCGGTGAGCATCTCGTACGCCATCACCCCAAGCGCATAGATATCCGCGCGATGATCCGTGTTCGGGTCGGCGGTGGCCTGCTCCGGTGACATGTAGGCGGGTGTGCCGAGCGCAACGCCCATCGAGGTGAGAGTATCAGGCGCGGCTTCGCTCGATGCGCTCAGGGCCTTCGCCACGCCAAAGTCCGTCACCACCGCCGAGCCGCCGGAAATCAGCACGTTCTCGGGTTTGATATCGCGATGCACGATGTTGTTCTCGTGTGCGTATGCGATGGCTGACGCGACTTCGCGGAGGATCCTTACGGTCTCCGATACCGGTAGCTCACCGCCCTTGAGCAGTCGCGAGCGCAGCGACTCTCCGCGCACGAATGGCATGGTGAAATAGGGCAAGCCGTTGGTATCACCCGCTGTGAGAAGCGGCACGATGTGAGGATGCTGGAGCTGCGCGGCCAGTTGGATCTCACGACGAAATCGGTCGAGGCTTACCGCTGCCGCCATCTCCGGTGGCAGAACCTTGACGACGACCTTCCGTCCGAGCGCTGACTCCTGCGCGACGAACACCCGCGACATGCCGCCACCGCCGAGCTCCTGCTCGAGCGTGTATCCGTCGCCTAGTGTTGCCTGCAGTTGGTCGCGCAACTCAGCCATTGCGGGTGTGCTCCAGAAGTGTGAGGCTAATGTAGGCGCGTCCAGAGCCTCGAGCTACGCTTCTATGACGATGGGCGGCGTCGCTTGCGCGCTGTGGAACGGACCCTTCCGGCTTTTGGCTCGCCGGCCCTCGGCCCCCAGCCGGTGCGGAACTGATGCTGCGGGCTGCCGGCGGCGGGCGTTAAGCATCCCTTCCGTTTCGGCCGGCTGCCGACGGCCGGAATGCCCGCAGCCGGAAGGATCTCTTGATCGTTATCCCGGCTTCGGCAGGTTCCGCTCGTACCGCCGCCGGACCTCTCCTCGCAGCCACTGTTTTACTACATTAGCCACGTCCCCCACCGCCCCGCATGAACGAACTCCACAACCAGCTCCAACAGTTACTTGGCGATACGTACCAACTGGAGCGCGAGCTCACAGGCGGCATGTCGCGGGTGTTCGTGGCCGAGGAGACAGCGCTGGGGCGGAAAGTGGTGATCAAGGTGCTTCCGCCGGAGACCGTTGCATCGGTGAACGTCGCCCGGTTCCGGCGCGAGATCCAGCTCGCCGCATCGCTTCAGCATCCGCACATCGTTCCGCTCCTCACCGCGGGATCACGCGGCAATCTCCTCTATTATGTGATGCCGCTGATCGAGGGGGAATCGTTGCGGGCGCGGCTCGTTCGCAGTGGCGAGCTCCCGGTGAGCGATGTTGCATCCATTCTCCGCGATACCGCATCCGCGCTCGCGTACGCGCATAACCATGGTGTAGTTCACCGCGACATCAAGCCGGACAACATCATGCTCACCGGCAATTTTGCGGTGGTCACTGATTTCGGTGTCGCCAAGGCAGTGAGCGAAGCGACGAGCGATGCCAACGTCACCTCGGTTGGAGTCGCGCTCGGCACACCCACTTACATGGCGCCCGAACAGGCCGCTGCGGATCCCAATACCGATCATCGCGCTGATATTTATGCGCTCGGTGTAGTTGGATACGAGCTGCTGGCCGGTACTCCTCCATTCACCGGAACGTCACCGCAGATGATTCTCGCTGCGCATGTGACCCGAACTCCGGATCACGTCACGACACATCGAGCTTCCGTTCCGCCCGCTCTCGCGAACGTCATCATGCGGTGTCTGGAAAAAAAGCCTGCAGACCGGTGGCAGACGGCGGAAGAGCTCATCCAGCAGCTTGCAGTGATCGCCACGCCAGGTGCGTCGACACCTCATGCGACGGCTCCTCATATTGCCGTAACGCCGAGAGCGACAACTGATCCCCCCCGCTCGCGCCGGCCCGCGATTGCGGCTGCGTTCGTCCTCGGACTTGCTGCATTTGCCGGTGTCGCCTGGTTTGCCGGACGCGATCGAAGTCCCGTGTTTGATGACCATCACGTAATCGTCTCCGATTTCGAGAATCAGACACGTGATGCATCGCTCGATCCCATCGGCAAGCTTGCATCCGATCTCCTTCGTCAGGCGATCGCCCAGAGTGGAGTGGGCGAAGTTGTCGAGGCCGCTCAAGCCAAAGGAGATTCCACCAGGCCCGGACTCATAGTACGCGGCAGATACTATAGAGAAGGTGACAGCGTGCGCATTCAGGCCGAGGTGCTCGATGCGCGCACGTCGAGGGTGGTGCGCGCTTTCAGTCCTGTCACTGCTCCGGCGTCGAATCCGAGTGCTGGGCTCGAGCGACTGCGCCCGCGAGTTCTCGGCGCGCTTGCATCGCTGAACGATCCATTGATTCGCAACTGGGCGCGCAAGGCGACGGAGCCGCCAATCTACGAGGCGTATCGCGCGTATCGCGCGGGAATCGAGGCCGATCTTCCGCGCATGGGTGCCACCGTGGGAACCAGCTCCGCCGATGCAGACCGCGAATTCCAGAAAGCGATAGAGCTCGATTCTACGTTTGTTCTTCCCATGCTCGAGATTCTGTCGCCGGTCCTGAAGCTGCGTTATGAAACCCGGGATCGCCTCACACCCGTCGATCGCGCTCTCGTCGAGCGCCGTCAGGCTGAGCTCAATTATGACTGGGAGGCGGCATACAAGGCGGGACGGCGGGCGGCGGAGCTTGCCCCTGATCCGCTGCTGCTGATTCAGATGGCAGGCTTTACGATCTTTGCCAGCCGACCGCGTGAAGCGCTTGCCGCGCTGAAGAAAGCCGACCCCGAAGGCAATCTCAAATTTGGCTGGGGAATCAGAACCGATGGCCTGCATCTCACCGGCGATCTTCAGGCCGAGCTGGCCGCAGTCGAGCGGGAGCGTCAGCTCGGATTGGCTACCGATTTCGAGGCAGCTCAGATCCTTCCAGCATTAGGGCGTGTCGACGAGGTGAATGCTCTTATCAACGAGCGGATGCGCCGCCCGTCGCGTAACGAGGATACGCCAGCTGCGTTGATGTTGTTTGCGGCGCGCGAGTACAGGGCTCACGGCTTCCTCGCTGCGTCGAATCAGCTCGCCAACCGGGCGCTGGCATGGTACGACAGCCGGCCGGACGCCGAGCTTACCGAAGCTCGGCAGGAGAACGTGATAAATACATTGTTCCACGCCGGCCGGTATGCCGAAGCGCGCGACAGGCTCCCCAAGTTTTTGCCTGCCGACGGGGGATACTCGTTACCAGGCCAGCTTGCTGCGCATCTCGGCGACACGGCGGCTGCAAGAGGCTTTATTGAAAAGCTGAGGATGATGAAGGAGCCGACCGCGTATGCCCGCGCGCTGATTGCCGCTGCGCTTGGCGACCGCGATCTGACTTACACCCTGCTTCAGCAGGCGTTCGCTGAAGGAATGCCGTATCAGCCGCTCCTTCACCGGGAATTCGACATCAAGGCGATGGAGGATTACGCTCCGATTCGTGAGCTGCTCTGGCCGAAGGGCTGACCCGTCATTTGCGCGAGAATATGGCGAGTTTTTTGTTTGAACGGCGCAAGGCTAGGGTCACGGGGTCGCTACGCGGCGCGCAACGTGAAGTCCACTTGAATCGCCTCAAATGGGAACACGATACCGCCGTCCTCATGCCGATAGAGAATGCCGGCATTGAGCAGCGCCGTGACGTCGCCGTGCACGGCCTTCACATCACGACCCACGCGCCGCGCCGCCTCGCGAATGGAAACCGGGCCCGCGCCACAGAGTGTCTTGAGCAGCTCCCAACGCTTCGCGGTGAGTACTCGCCAGAGCAGTTCCGGCGTATCGAAGATGATACGTGCCGACGTGTCGGCCTTGCCGCGCTTCCATGTCTGCGCGAATCCGGCCATCGCGTCGCGCGCGGTGCGCACTTCAAGCGTTACGGTTTTCATGCTGCCACCTCTCGATATCGGCCTGAAAGTCGGCGATCAATTTCTCCGGCGTCGTGAACCGATACGCCCGCTCGGTGTTACCGAGATGCCGATGATCGCCCTTCCCCGCTTCATTGTCGTAACGGAGTACGCACTGCTGATCCACCACATACGCCAGCCGGTACTTGAACGAATGCCTCGAGCCCGGCAGCGTCTTCGTGACGCGCCACAGGACCATCTCGGCGAACGCATTGTCAGCGAACACGATCCGTGTGCGAAGAAGGAGCGTGGCGCCCATGTTGGAGAATGTACCAACACCACGGCGCGTTGTCAATCACTCCAACGCTTGAGAGCCGGGGACTGATGCCGCGGGGCTGCCGGCGGCGGGCGGCGGCGGGCGTGAAGCATCCCCTTCCGTTTCAGCCGGCCTCCGGTGGCCGGAAAGCCGGCAGCCGGAAGGATTTTTTCCGTTCGAGCGTGAACGCCTCGTGGGGGCATGGCCACGGTGTACCTGGCAGAGGACAGGAAGCATGGGGGCAAGCAGGCGGGCCCGTGCCGCTAGCTCTCGTCGACCTTTACGCAGTCACCTCAGCCCGCCGCCCGCCGACGTTTGACCCTGCGCTCCGCAGACACACGATCCGCCAGGTACACTTTCAGTAAACTCTGGTAGGGAACGTCACGCTCGTTGGCGAGAAGCTTCAACTCTGTGAGTAACGTGTCGGGCAACCGGATAGAGATCGCCGTGGTCGACGGACGGAGATTCGGAAATCGGATAACCCTGGCCTTCGACCAGTCGATGTACTGAGTCGAATCCGCAGTGGCCCAGAACTCCTGCTCATCTGCTTCTGACTTGAATTCAGGAATCGTTCGCAAGACGCGCTTTGACTTCGGCATATCGTAACCTCTCCTTCTTGTTCATGTCTCGCGCTCCAACCACGCGAATCAAGTTGCTCCGCACTGTAAAAACGATGAACAGCCACCTGCCGGCGGATGTGCTGCCCAACGCTTGCCATCGTGGCTCGTATTTCGAATGTGTTTTATCGAAACTGACCAGAAACGGCTCCGCCAGGAACGCCTGCTCGCATTCGGCTGGCTGGACACTGTGACGGGTCTCCACTTTCACGACATTTCCAGCGTCCCAGTCGAATCCCGCCGCCTGAGCAAGGAGTTCCAGACTTTCATTGCCCATGGGTCAGTATATACGGATATATACAATAGTCAAACAAAACACCCGTTGATTTGACGATGTAGAACCGATGTGTTACTTTTGTGTTATACGAGACTTTTCATCCCCGCCGAGGGTCCAGATGGTTATTACGAGTAACACCCGCGTTCAGGGCGGGTCGATGGTTACCTCCATTCCCAATGAAGTTGCACGCCGCCTGGGTGCGGCCCCCGGCGATCCACTTTACTGGATCGAGGATGGTGCCGGTCGATTCGTGGTGACCACTATCGACCCCGAAACATTGGAAGCACTGAATCATCACGACGAAATAGTCGCCCAATACCGTGAGGTCTTTCAGGCTCTGGCTGAGTGAAGGATCCGCGCTGGATTACAACAGAAGCGCTCCAGCTGATGCATGTGCGTCAACTGGAGCTTTTTGGTGGAAGGCACGGAATACTCGACCAGAATGCGATGGAGTCAGCGCTTCACAAGGCCCGGAATCTGAACGTTTATGAGCCTGACTCTGACATCGCTGCGCTGGCGTCAGCTTATCTAGTCGGGTTCGCGCAGAAGCAGGTATTTGCGGATGGCAACAAGCGAACTGCTTTGGCGGCAACGCTCGTCTTTCTGCGTCTGAACGGTCATGAGCTCAACATCTCCAAGGACGAGCTGCTGGCATTCGTACTCGGTGTCGCGCGGAATGAGGTGGATCAGTCGGCGGCAGCGAAATGGTTACGCCTGCGCATCACGCCGCTGAGGAAGGCGTAGGTATCCAGGCGTGTCATGACGCTCAGGTCCCGATCGTTTGAAGTCCCACGGCTCGCGCAGCGAGTGCAAGTGCGCGGTCGTGCGTTGCCAGAACGAGCTCCTTGCCTCTTGATTCGCGCCACATGTCGGCGGTGGCGAGGTGAATTGCATCGAGTGTTCCCAGCGGAGCGGGCATCGGTTGCGCAGCCCGGTGCAACACTGCGCTCGTGAGTTCCACCAGCTCGAGCGCCTCGATAACCCGATAGACTGCCTCACGTCGGACGGCCGACACCTGGGCTGATAACTTGCCGCTCAAGTGCAGCCGGTCGAGCGTTCGAAGACACTCGACTTCGATCAACCCGCTTGCGACGCCGGTGGTGATTGTTTTCCACTCCGCCAACTTTCCGGATTGGCCGAGGACTACCCGCAGCACAACTGATGAGTCGATGTACGCTATCACCGTTCCTTGTTCCTGTCCTGGAGAAGAAGCTCGACTGGGTCTACGTCGAGCTTTACTGGGGGAGGAAGTTTGATGTCCCGGAACGACTTGTACTCACGTGTCGGCTCGCGAACAATGAGCGCACCGCGCGAAGTGAAAGGCACGATCCGCGCGATTGGCTCATTGCGGTCGGAGACTGTTATTTCTTCGCCGCGCTTCACGGTGCGCAGGTACTCGCTGAGCTTGGCCTTCAGGTCTGCTACGCCGACTTTGGATATGGTCATAAGATAGTCATGAGATGACTATCCTGCCAATGTCGCGGCATCGCTTGCGCTCTGTGGAACTAATCCTTCCGGCTGTTGGCTCGCCGGCCGTCGGCGCCCGGCCGTTGCGGAACTGATGCTACGGGCTGCCGGCGGCGAGCGTTAAGCATTCCTTCCGTTTCCGCCGGCTGCCGGTGGCGGGAATGCCGGCAGCTGGAAGGATTTTTCATATCCTTTTCATCGTGATTCACGTGAACAACTCGATGTATTCAGCATACCTGAAGGACCGGTTGCGCCGCTGACCGGTCATCTCCGTGAGAACACCTATGCTGACGAGTTTCTTCACGAGCTCGTTTGCAGCTGCGAATGAAGTTTTTGTCATGTCGCTTACGGATTTCACATTGATGATAGGTGTTTTGTAGAGCATTTCGAGAACGCGATGTCCGTTGCCGGCAGCTCGGCCAAGATTATCGGCGATAGCAGTGCGATGATTCTCACGAAGCGCGAGAATTTTTCGAGCGGTCTCCGTCGCCTCTCCGCTCACCTCCGAAACGCCGAGAAGAAAAAACTCGAGCCAGCCTTCCCAATCACCTTGGTCGCGGATTCGCTGGAGGCGCTCATAATATTCCTGGCGATTGCGTTTCATGAAATGAGACAGGTATAGCACCGGCTTCTGAAGAATCTCACGCTCCGCCAGAAGGAATGTTATGAGAAGACGTCCAACCCGGCCGTTGCCATCGAGAAAGGGGTGAATGGTTTCAAACTGAGCGTGCGCGAGGCCGATCTTCAGGAGAAGCGGCATGCTGGACTCAGTGTGAATGAAATTCTCGAGACTGCCAAGTGCGGTTGCAATCTCTTCCGGAGGGGGAGGAACGAAGAGCGCCTCGTTGAGACTCGCTCCACCTGGACCGATCCAGTTTTGGCTTCGTCGGGTCTCGCCGGGAGTGAGGTGCGATCCACGTACTCCCTTCATGAGCCTCTCGTGCAGTTCCTTGATGAGCCTGACGGAAACGGGCAGCTCCTTTACTCTCCGCAACCCGTAGTTCATCGCGGAGATATAGTTCAGCACCTCGTCCACGTCGTCTGGGGTCGTGGCATCGAGAATTTTTGCCTCTGCGGCAAGGACGTCCTGCAGGGAGCTCTGCGTTCCTTCGATCTGGCTGGAAAGAACAGCCTCTTTGCGAACGTACATCAGAACGAAGAGGTCTGGATTCGGAAGCGTATGAATTGACCCATCCAGCCGACCAAGTGCCAGGGTCGCGTCGGAAAGCAGTACCTGAAGCTCACCGGAAATCCGGATCGGAGGCCGCGGTGGAAGCGGGGCTGGTATGAATGCCTCATAGCCCGATGGTTGTCTTACATAGCGGCCTGCTCGTCCATATTCTTTGGTGCGGCTGCCTTTAATATGAGCGGGAGTCACCCCGTATATTAAAGGCTGGCTTTAACATACGGAAGAGTCGCTCCCTTATTAAAGTCAGGCCGACCTAGCCGGCCTTCATAGGGCCGCCGCATGATCTCAGCCCAGATAAGAAATCCTTCCAGCTTTTGGCTCGCCGGCCCTCGGCCCCCGGCCGTTGCGGAACTGATGCCGCGGGCTGCCGGCGGCGGGCGTTAGCATCCCTTCCGTCTCGGCCGGGATGCCGACGGCCGGAATGCCAACAGCCGGAAGGATCTTTGAGATCTGTCGGCATTACGTGAACAGTTCGACCAGTTTCATCTTGCGACCGTGTCTCACGGGTGATACATTACCTGCATGGCCAAGGTAACTGTCCGTGATCTCCGGAATGAGGGGGGCCGCGTCCTGCAGCGCGTTGCGCAAGGCGAATCGCTGACGGTCACTCTGGATGGACGCCCGATTGCCGAGTTGCGGCCGCTTCCGGCTAAAGCTCTGTCGGCGGCAACTCTGCTTCGCCGGTGGCGGCGCCTGCCCCACGTTGACCCGGCTCGGTTGCGTCACGACCTCGATACTGCCCTGGACACAGCGCTGTGACCGAGCCAATTACGCGACACAGCCGTGGCATTCTCGACACGAACACTGTCATTCTGCTGCCGCGAATCGAGGATGCCAGCGTGCTTCCGGCGGAGCCGCTCATTACCGCGGTGACGCTCGCCGAGCTTTCGGTTGGTCCGCTCGTGGCGGCAAGCGACGACGAGCGTGCCGCTCGACAGGCCCACCTTCAGCAGGCAGAGTCAGACTTCGAGCCGTTGCCATTCGACGCGAGTGCAGCACGAGCGTTTGGCCGAGTGGCCGCATCGCTGCGGGGCTCAGGTCGCAAGCCTGCCGCGCGGTCGTATGATGCAATGATTGCCGCAACGGCGATTGCGAATGGGCTGCCACTGTTCACCTGCAACCCGGCTGACTTCAGCGGGATCGGCGGCCTCGAAGTCGTTGCCGTAAAGAGTTGACGCTTCCTTGACACCCGAGGAAAGTCCCGGAGCCGCCTTCGCCGCGCTGGCGCTCAGGAAACAAATCCTTCCGGCTTTTGGCTCGCCGGCCGTCGGCCCCCGGCCGTTGCGGAACTGATGCTGCCGGCTGCCGGCTGCGGGCGTTAAGCATTCGTTCCGTTTCAGCCGGCTGCCGACGGCCGGAATGCCAGCAGCCGGAAGGATTTTTTCCGTTCCGCTGGGTTGGAGCAATCTCGCCCCCTTGACATGCTCACAGACGTTCAAGGCAACGCCGGGCATGGCTGACCACAGAATCACCAAGTCGCGCCACGAGCGTTTTCATGTAGGCGCTGGGATGAACCTGTGAATTGAGGGCGTCGACGGCAGCAGGGATGCGCATGGCGAGTTCACGGACTCGATTCACGGCGTATTCTGGATTCAGGCCGAGAATCCGGGCAAGACGGAGCCAGTGGGTTGCGGCGATCGCGCTTATCTGACGCTCCCCGCCGACCGACATCGCTAACCTGCTCGTATCGTAGTTGAGTTGAGGATACGGAAGAATGGTAATGATGTCGTACAACGGTGCGAGTCTGAGTTGTGGTCCGGCCGCGTGCAGTATTGAGTAGTTCTTGGCGTGACCATCGGTCGCAGCGAGCAGCCAGTTAAGCGAGATCGCGTCAAAGAACCGCATGCAATCCTCATCAGGGTTCGTGGACGATTCTCGGATGACTTCATAAATCGCGGATACGGTCGGCCCGCCGTCCACTTCGTATTTCCTCGTCGGAAGCACTCCAAGGGCCTGACATAGATCCTCCTGATGAACGCGAATCAGTGTGTCGCCTATTTCTTCGCGATCATACCGGTCGACAACAATCGCGACTTCGTCCCCGAAGTCTTGGACTCGAGTAACCGCGGCGGGCATGCCGAGTTCGCGTGCAAGGAGCGCGCAGAAGTGTTCGTTGTAAGCAAGGTCATCGAGACCGAGCGTAGGCGGTTTAAGTATCCGGTTCGTCGGCATCCGCCCGCTTGGCACACCCCAATCTCCGGCCCGGTTCTGGTAGAGCGCCGTCTTAGGCTGTGCGCCTGCAAGACTGAATTGTCCGGTGTCGTTTGCGGATCTTCCGGCGGCGGGGTTGAGACGCAGGTCGCGCAGTCGTGATTCGAGCTCGGTCTCATCCATCCACTGAACGAGTGACAATTCGTCAACAAGAGTTGTAGCGCCAACCAGCTCTTGCGTGCGTTCCGGCACGGTGAATTGAATCGCGCCGGCACAGTCCTCACCGACATGCGCGAGCAGGTCGACTATTCGGTACCTCGAGACTCCGTATCGTTTGGCCCACCACGCCAGCACGTCGGGATTGTCCGGAAGCAGACCCCATAGGTACGCACGAATTGCACGGTCACTGTGTTCTCGAGCCAGCAAAGGCATCGATAGCGACAGTGGGTATGCGAAATCGCCTGTCCGCCATTCTTCGTCGTAAACGAACGCCAGGCGGCCATTTCCCATCTGGTAGACATGCCCGACCACGTTGCCATTGAGAAGAGCGACAAGACGTACCCGAGCAGACTTCGTCAGTCGTGATTTGGCAGCCATTATCCAGCGCGCGTTATCGATCGTTTCAGGATTGCCGAGAGGTCGACCGTTGGCTGGCTCGGGGTGTGACTCGTCGATTGTCTCGCGGAGGTTTCGGCTTGCTGGCGACGAAGAACGACATCCTTTGGCTCAACGGTGATCACCAGGTTGAGGGCGCGCAGTGCCTTGAGTGTCAACCCAAGCTCGGCACCGCTCTTTCCCCGTTCAAACTCTGCAACCCAATAGCGGCTCGCGCCGATCCGTTCGCCCAGTTGGGCTTGGGTTAAGCCGTTACTGGTGCGGGCGTTGCGGCCTAGTGCGCCGAGGTCCTTCGGAGTGAGTGATCGCATGATATGTGGGTGATCGTCAACATCATATTAATGTTGATGATAGTAAACTTACATGGATTGTGGACGAATCGTCAACACTCCATGCTTTTGCCCCCATTACTGACGACGGAACGAATCCTTCCGGCTTTTGGCTCGCCGGCTGTCGGCCCCCGGCCGTTGCGGAACTGATGCTGCGGGCAGCCGGCGGCGAGCGTTAAGCATCCGTTCCGTTTCGGCCGGATGCCGACGGCCGGAATGCCAACAGCCGGAAGGATCTTTTGATCGTTTTGGCCTCAGACAACTTTTCCGGCCAGTCAGCCGCTCTCGAGCCGCCGAACCAATCCGTGGAGCATCTTCCGAACCTGCTCGATCTTCTCGAGCAGCGAATCGAACGACTCCTGAGAGATCAATCCCATGTTCCGTCCGATGATCAAGTGATACTCAAGCTCGGACGCAGACCCGATTGAGTATCGCAGGAATCTCGCGAAGTCTTTTTCACTTGCCTGTTCCCGCCCTTCGACAATGTTCGCCGGGATGGACATCGCCGCGCGAATAAGCTGGCTTCTAAGCGATACGTAGTGTGCGCCGCGAATCCCTATCGCTGTCTTGTGAGCATCAAGCGCGAGTAGATGCGCCTTGTTCCATACATCTAGTTTCTTGAAATCCGACATCCCCGACCATACCGGTACGCCCCTCCGCCGGTAGCATCATCCCGCGCCCTGAAGAATCAAACTAAGGCCGCCAAGCTGGAAGCATCCTTTCCGCTTCAGCCGGCCGCCGACGGCCGGAATGCCCGCAGCCGGAAGGATTTTTTCCGTCCTATTGGGTTTCACGAATCTCCCCCCTCAAATAAGCCGCCCCGCCATCCCCGACCCCCGCCGCGCCGTCCTCCCCACTGCCAGCCTCAACGCCTCATCCGGCCCGACAACAACAACCCGCGATTTCGCCCGACTCACCGCTGTGTACAACAACTCGCGGCTCAACACCCGCACATCGGTATCCGGCAGCACCACGATGACCGTGTCAAACTCGCTCCCCTGCGCCTTGTGCACACTCATCGCCCAGGCAGTTACCGCCTCCGGCAGTTGCGGCAAAGGAAATCCCTTCGGCGTTGCACCGAGATCCGGATTCGCAATGAAGGCTCGCTGAACTTCGGCTCCATCCTTGTCGGTCTCATCCCACACCACACCGATATCGCCGTTGAACAGTCCTAGCGCATAATCGTTGCGCGTAAGCAGCAAGGGCCGCCCGCGATAGTACTGGCCCGTGACATCGTGACCAAGCCTGCGCAATCTCTCCTCGATTCGCCGCGTCAGGGCTTCGGTTCCCCCCGGTCCGACGTTTGTCGGAGAGAGCACGCGGACACGCCCGAGCGCCTGAAGAGCGCTCTCCGGTGTCTCAGATGCGAACACCGCATTCGCCGGTTCAGCGAGAATGTCGAGCCAGCTCTCGTCGCGCACCGAGCTAGGCCCGCGCACAAGCGAATCATCGGGCTCCGAAAGAACCGCAATCGCACCGTCCGCATCACCGTCGCGGATTGCACGAGCCAGCGCGCCGATCCCCTTCGAGTCATCGAACCGGTGACTGTAAACCAGACGCACTACCGAATCTCTTAGTGGCGTGGCGTCCGTACTTGCCGGGAGCACGACTCCGCTGAGCATCTCATATGCCGACGCTAGGGAGGCACCATGATCGCCCTCGATCGCCCCCGACGCGGCGACGAGATCCGCCAATACCGATCCTGCCTCTACCGACGCGAGCTGGTCGTGATCTCCAAGCAGAACTATGCGAGCGTCGGGTCTGAGCGCCGCGAACAAGGTATCCATCAACAGCAGAGGCACCATCGACGCCTCGTCGATGATGACGACATCGTGCTCGAGCGGATCGCTTGGGTTGTGCCTGAACGAATCATCCTGGGGCCGGTATCCCAGGAGGCGGTGCACGGTTTGCCCCGTGGATGGGAGCCGGTCGCGGATGCCGGTGTCGACTCCCATCGAATTCCACGTCTGCCGAATTGCTTCGCCAAGTCGTGTCGCGGCTTTCCCGGTCGGTGCGGCAAGTGCGACTCGAACGTCCGCCTTCTGCTCGACCAATAACGCGAGGAGCCGGGCAACGGTCGTCGTCTTTCCTGTTCCCGGGCCGCCCGTAATGAGTGAGAAACGGGAGCGCAGGCCAGCGGTCGCTGCCACGGCCTGCCAGTCGATGGTGTCACCCGACGGGAATATTTCGCGGAATCGCGGCGCGAGTGAGGGGTCTATCGGTAACGGCTCCGCCGCGACACGCTCACGAATTGCGCACGCCAGTCGAACCTCTGCTTCGCGGAAACGGCGCAGGTAGAGGCGATCCTGCTCGAACACCAATGGTGTCGCGCCGTCGCCATTGCCAACCCACGGATGATTGCCCAGTTCCGCGCGCAGTGCCGCCGCGTCCAACTGAACCCCTACAAGCGCGGCATGCTCGGCAATCTCCTCGGGGGTCAGGCAGATATGTCCTTCAACGGTGGCCCGCATCAGCAGCGCGCCCGCGATGGCGACGACACCGGCCTGATCAGTGGTGACACCAGCGGAGGCTATCTGCCGATGGAACACCGCGGCAAGCGGGCCGAGCGATTCCTGAAGGGTGGCCGAACGAAAGGCGATCGGGTCAACGGTCACCCTTCGGGCCTCGCCCGATGGGGAAATTGCGGATGCCGTCATCGCGGGTAACCTCCGATGCACGCATCGAGCGCCTCGACGAGCGCGAGCGACGGCCGGTCCACAAACCACGACGGCGCGCCCATAGCGAGACCTCGCAGGAATGCGTACCCCACACCGCCGAAGTCGCGATCGTAGTCATAGGCGCTCCCGATCCGCGAACGCAGGAATCGGTGAAGTGCAACTATATAGATGTGGTACTGCAGGACGTAGTGCTCCTTGACCATCACCTGCCTGCACGCGTCCGCACCATACGACTTGGCACTCGTGCCAAGCGTGTTCGACTTCCAGTCGACGATCCACCATCGGCCGTCAACTACAGCAAGGAGATCGACTATACCTGTCAGGAACCCGTCGATCTCCGAACGCGTTGCGCGCGCGAGCGTCGGCGCGTACAACTCGGCGAGCCATTTTTCTCCATGCTTCGCGAACACGCTCGCGAACTGCGCCGGGGAGACGTTCTCCATCGAGAGATGAAACCGCCATTCGCGCAGTGTTTGCCCGTTGGGTACGGTTGCGAGTGCCTTCGAGGCACCGGGTATCGGCGTAGCAAGCGCGGCAGTCATCATTCGTCGCACCAGATCCATCGCACCGTCTCGCTGCGATGCATCGGCTCCCAAACGTGGCAGTGCATAACGATCGAGTACATCGTCGATCGCGTCGTTGACGGCGACTGGATTGGCGATATCGGGGAAGATGAACCGCTCAAATAGCTCATGAAGCGCGTTACCCGTGTGCGCTCCACCCGGCAGTTGATCGGCACGCGGAGCAGCGCCGTCCACCGCTGCCTCCGCTGCCTCCGCTGCCACGGCAGCCTCCGCTGCAACCGCTGCCTCCGCTTCATCCACTGGCCCCACTTCCGTGGCATCGACGGAAAGCTTGAGGCCTCTGGTAAACCGGGAGTACGACGACACCGTCCAGCTGCGTGTCTGCCCGGATCCGACTGTCACTTTGCGTGCAACCAGATCTCCGTTCGAGATGCCAGCATCTCCGTTGTCATTGGGGACAGTGAAACTCGACGCTTCGCCCTCTGCAATCCACGTAATCAGCTCAGGATGCCTGGCAGCGAGCACAGCTGGAGGTGAGCCAGTACCGTTGCTGACACCCTGCAAAAGATGGTGGATGGCACCGCTGCCTTCGCGATGGCTCTCTGCCCAGACGACGTAGGTACGGCTCCGCGCCCGCGTAAGCGCAACATATGCCAACCGCAGGTGCTCAGCGATCGGTGTATCGCCCTCGATCTCTCCGGGAACTGCGTCTTCGAACACAATCCGGCGCGTACCGTCAGGAAACCGCGCTATGTGAGGAGTCAGCTCTCGCTTGAATGGCGCTTTCCAAAGGTAGGCGCAGAACACCACCGGCCACTCGAGCCCTTTCGCAACGTGAACAGTGCTGACGGTCACGGCGTCCGCATCCGACTCGAGGTGCTGCTGGCGATATTCCGCGTCGCGATCGCTCTCGGCAGCGAACCTGTTAGCCCACGAAATCAGCATCGTCGGATTCCGATGCCCCTCCCGCTCCGCCTCCTGAAGCAGCGTAACGACGTGCCGGAAATCAGTGAGACGCCTCTCACCATCCGGATACGCCGCGAGCGTCTTGCGGGCATCCCAGTCGTTAGTGAGACGCATCAGCGCGGCAAGCACCCCGAATGACATCCAGTCACGACGCGCCTCGGCGAGCCGCTCCACCAGTCGTCTCCATTCATCGCCATCCGACTCTAGCGCGTGGAGCCGGCTCGCCGACCACCCCCCGATCGACGTCGACAGCGCGCGACGGACCACTCGCGGATTGGCCGGATCCTCTATCGCGCCGATAACCAGCAATACATCCTGCCACATCGCCGACTCGGCGATATCACCCGTGGCGCCCGACACAGCAGCCACTCCATATGAATGAAGCTCCTCGAGAAGCGGAACAGCTTGACGATTCGCTGAAACGAGGATCGCGATATCCGACGGCTTGAGCCGGCGCAGTTTGCGAGTCTTCGGATCACGGTATTTGACGGAAGGATCACGCAACAACCGGGCGACTTCCCGAGCAATGAAACGCGTCACCTTCCTTTCCTGATCCGGCGCACGATCCTTCCCGAGGTCCACGAGCACCATCGGGCGTCGCGCATCGTCAACCAGTGACGGCTCGTCGCGCGCAGCTCTTACGGGCTCGAAGTTCAAGACGCTCCGGTCAACCGCAAACGGCTCGCTCGCCTGTGAGAACAGGATCTCGGTTGCCGCGACGAGTTGCTGGTCCGACCGGTAATTCGTATCGAGCGAGAATACGCGATCTTTTCCGCGCTCCATCGCCCCAGCATGCGCCGCGCGATATGCAGTGATGTCAGCGCCACGGAATCCATAAATCGACTGCTTCGGGTCTCCGACGAGCACGAGTGGCTTGATGCCGAAAGTACCCGAGAAGATCGTCCACTGTGCCCAGTCAGTATCCTGAAACTCGTCGATGAGGACTGCATCGTAGCGGCCCTCGAGGACTTCGCGCAGACGCTTGCCATTCTGCTCGTCGGTGACAGCGCGCTGGAGGTAGCCGATCATCTCGTCGAAGCCCGCAACACGATCGCGCTCCATCGCCCGTTCCATTCGCTCGGCGACAGAGAGCACGGCATCCTGCCAGATCAGTGAGGCTGCGCGGTCATACGCCGCCTTTACCACCTCGCAGGCGTCGAGAAATTTCTCGTTCGGAATCAGATCCTTGTTGACCTTGCTCGATTTGCTGGCAACCGCATCGACACTCGATCTCGCCCACCGCGCGATATCGCTGACGAGGGCTTTCTTGCCAGCGCCCAGGGCACTCATCGCGACACATAGAGCATTCATTTGCTCGAGGGTGAAACCGGCCTTATTCCATTTGACCTTATCATGGAAATCGCGCAACCGGCCCTCATCCCAATGCTCGAGGACTCCGTGCAGCGTCTCCTGCACGGAAGCAAGCTCGGCCTCACGAACGATACGATCCGGCCGCGCCGCCCCGATTCCCTGGCGCACAACCCGCGCTGCTTTCTCGAGTTCGAAGGGCGACCATTGCGAGCGCCTGGAGGATTCCCCGCACATCCGTTCGCTCATGACGAACTGACTCACAGGACCCATCTCCCAGGTGAGCGCCCGCCATTCATCAGCCAGTGCCTCGTCACGATATAAGCGATCGTGCTCGATAAACTTCAAGCCCACCGGAACGCCGCACTCGAGTGCGAACTCCTCCAGCGCGCCCTTGCAGAAACCGTGAATCGTTGTGACCGCGAGGCGATCCAGCGATGCGAGCGCGCTTTCGAGCCGAACCAGCATCGCCGTACCGCCAGCGTCGAGCATCGGCTTCATCCAGTCACATTGTTCCCCTACGGGCTCGCCATCTCTCACCCGCTTCACGTTGTGAAGCTCCGCGCGGATGCGCTCCTTCAGCTCGGCGGTCGCGGCTCGCGTGAACGTGACCGCGAGGAGTCGCTCGACCTTGTTCACTGCGGGCATGCCCTGATCCTGCAACAGGAGACGCACTGCGGTGCGCACCATCCATGTCGTCTTGCCGGTACCAGCGGATGCCTCGACGAGATTCGGCCCGTCTCCAGGAATGAAAGTCTCTGGAACGCTCATGCGTCATCTCCGATGCAGGCGCGCATGAAGGGGAGCAGCACTTGCTCCGTGGAACGTGCGAACGACACCGCAAAGTCGGGATCCAGGAGATCGCAGTTCGGCCAGCAGAGCACAGATGACGGCTGCTCGCTTTCCATCTTATAAGTCTTGATTCCGGGCACAACGGCCCTTGGCTCCCAGGCCTCGCGCGCTTTGGCCCACGCCTTTTCCGAAGTGCCAGAATCGACCTCAGCCGCCGGGCGCCCGCCAAGTGCCTCGAGCCACGCGCATCCGGACCTGCGAAACAGCGGCTGCGGCGCGATGCACGCCTGCTCGTAGAACGTGCAAAGTTTGACAAGCTCCGCCTCTGCATCATCGACAGTCGCAATCTTCCATGGAGTTTCACCGAGCATCGACGTCTCGCGCGGCAATCCCTCTCCGCGATCCGCCATCACGTTCATCACCAGATGAGGAACCCAGTTCGGCAGCGCCGAGTGTGCGCGGATTTTGTACAGACATTCGATGACGCGGGCGTCGGCGGTCAGGCGGTCGAGCCGGCCCACAATCGTGAACTCCCCTACTTTGAGCTCAAGCGGCCGCGGCGGAAGCCACGTTATTCCCCGGAGCTCGTCGAGCCGGGGCCACCAGGCTTCTGCCACGGCTCCTGCGAGTACGCGGCCTTCCTCACCGTATGGCATCTCCGGCTGGTGCTGAAGCCACTCCGCAATCTGGTCACGATCTCGGATGTCACCCCGGCGCTGAGCCGCTTCGAGTCGCCACGATATGGTGCGCAAATCGTTGCTGACGCCCTTTTCTGTGGTCGGTGGATTGACGGCCTGCGGCTCGCATTCCTCGACCTCGTCGTTGTCGTGCATCTCGAGATTGAGGATGCGACGGCAGAAGAAGAGGGACGGGTCTTTCACGCAGGAGGAGAGTGCCTCGAGGGAGATGACTCGTGAGTGTAATTCCGGTGGGTCGAGCGATTCGTCGGCGAATGGCTGATGTTCCGCGCCGCGAGTCTGGATGAGGCGTGCCGCGTTTCCCCATCCTTGCGCAGCGCTTTGAATTCTCCCTGATGATGGCGATGTCAGAAAATGGCTCGCCGAGAACGGATGTGCCGGCTCGTTGCGCACGAGGGATTTGTGGGCTTCGTCAGGGAGGATGCGCTGGGCGATGTCACGCAACTCTGAAACCGCGATCGATGCCGCGCGCGGCTCGTGACGGAGCGTCGTGAATCCCGTCCAGGCAATGTGCGCGCGCGACCGCGCGCTGCCGATCGCCTGACGGAACGCGTCGAGCATGTCTGCCCGGCGATCTGGATCGCCGTCCTGAGGCGATGCGGAAAGAAGATCCCATGAAGGATTCCCTCCTCCGCCCGGGTGCAGTGCATCGTCGGCGCCGGCGATCAGGACCACCTTGGCCGGAATAATCGCACCCGGCTCCAGCCGGCAGACACGAATTCCACCGCGCAGATGGCCGACTTCCCCGGCCATGTCCTCGAATGCCTGTTCGAGCAGCGTGCGGATGGCGGGCATGGCGACCGGAGTGTCTTTCGACACGTTCGCGATTCCGCCCAGCAGATCGTCCATCGCTTTCCGAAGTGTGCGCAACGCCTCGTAGTCCTCCGACCCGCTGGCCTGTACGAACGTCGTGATCGCGCGTTCCAGAACTTCATTCCATTCTCCGGCAGGTCGCGGCGTACGCAAATCGGTAAAGAGCCGAAAGAGTTCCTCCGTCCAGCCCGCAATGCGCCCGATAATGTCCGCATTCCCTGCCGATTCGCCGGAAACGGGAAGGACGTCTCCGACGGGAGAGTCCGTGCAACCCATTGCAATGCCGAGTACGAGGCGGTCGATGCCGTGGCGCCATGTGCCCGATTCTATCGGCGCCAATTCGAACCGCTCTTTGCGATCGGCACCGTCGATTCCCCAGACGATCCCCGCCTGCTGTGCGAGAGAAAGAACCGTTGCCGTCTCGAGCTCGCTGAAGCCAGCTGCATCCGCAATCGGTGTGAGGCGGAGCAGTGAGCTGATCTCCTCCAGCGTTGCCCGGCCTTCACTTGCTTCGAGAATCCTCAGGACCGCGAATACAACGGGCGAGCGATCGCGGAACGGACGGCCCGCGACTTCGTAAGGCAGTCGCGGTATGCCCGGTTCATCCAGGCCGAAGACTGCATCGATGGCCGGCAGGTACCGTTCGAGGGAAGTGACGTAGAGCGTGGCATCATGAGGCCGCAGCTGCCCATCCGATTCCATCGCGGAAATGAGTCGCTCACGTAGCGTTTCGATCTCCCGCAGCGGCGAGTGGCAGGCGTGGAGAGTGAGCGTGTCGTCCAGGGTGAATTTTTGCTCGGGATTCCGGTCGCCTTCGTCGAGGAGGCGTTGGATTCGGCCGAGCAGCGTTGTTTGCGCACCGTCGCGTTCAGCCATTGGAGCGAGACCGAGTGGTTCCAGTCTCGACGTGGCCGAACGTAGTCGTGGCGAGATGATCGCGCGCTCCGACGTGCCACCAAACGCGACGACGCACCAGTGCAGTGCGCGCTCTTTGCTGATCGCGCGCAACACCTCGAACACCGTCGGCGGCACAGTTGGATCCGCGACGGCAAGAATTACCGGAGTAACATTCTCCGGGCAGCGGAATCGTCCAGCTCGCACCTCGGCGATGATCTGAGCCGGTGATTGCGATGAGGAGCCTGCGACGAGTGAGCGCCAGAGTGTATGCTGCCATCGTTCGCCCTCGCTTGCGTCAGCGGCCGGAATATCCGACGCCTCCCATCGCAACAACAAATCCGGCCGATGCAGGACGTACGCCCGAAACCGCATCGCGACGGCGTTCGCGAAGTCGAGTAGCGCAAGCGTGTCTCCTCCATCGACGATGTGCCGTACCGAGTGCGGGAGATTCTCCGAGCTCGCAGTTAGTCCCTCCGTCAGCCTCCATGCCATTACAGACGGACGCCATTCCCCGTCGGCACCTGCGAGTTCGGCAATTTCGTCCACCCAACCGGTAGGAGATACGAAGCGAATCGAAGCAGCGCAGCCGGTCGCGCGTGCTATGCCGAGCGTGAGTGCGCGGCGGAGTGCCGGGTGATGGGCCAGGACTACAGGGTGGTCAAATGCTCCGAGCGGGAGAATTCCCAGCTCTCGGATAAGCCATTCCGTCGCGGCATCGGTATCCCGGACGCCGCTGAGGGTCAGGCCGGGGACAGGATGTGAAGGGATCAAATCCGAAGCTGGTTCGAGCATGTAAGTCCTTAGTATACGTCTGTTTCCCTCCGTAATTTGGAAGTGACGTCTGACAGTGGCCATCTCTTTGTGACCTGCCCCGCCTTCGTTATCCACCGCGACTTATGTTGAGTTTGCTGCCTTAGAATGAGAGAGCGCTGCGATCCCTCCATGCGGCCCTTATTCGTTCAATCCCTATCTCTGGCAGGGCCGGACAGAATCGTGATATGTAAGTATATAGATCTATAAGTAACTTGACAGGGTTCGAGTTGCGCCCCAATATACGTCCCAACCGCTATATGGGAACTATATGTACTCTCCAATTACAGATGCCGCGAGCAACGCTTCCGCGGTGCTCCAGAAGGCCGAAGATCAGCTGAGATCTCTGATTCAAGACTGCCTTGGGGCGCAGTCGTATTCAGATGTAGCAGCTCTTGCAAAACTAGCCGAATCTTTGGCAACGCTTCGGCACGACCAGATGCTTAAAGAACAGCGTTCAGGCCCCGTCCGCACGTTCACCGAGGTCGCGGACGAGCGTCCGACCTTTGACCGCGGTGACAAAGCCCCACTGAGTCTTCATCACTCGAGCGGCTCGCCCATCCGACAAAACGGAACGACGTATCCACGTTTTGAGAGAGAGGGTGATCGGCTGGTCAAGATCGGATGGTCCAAGAAGGAAAGTCGTGCTTACGAGCACAAGGCGCCGAGGAGTGTGATAACGGCGGTTTGTTATGCTCTTCGTAGTCATGTGAACAGCTTCACCATGGAAACGCTGCTCCCGATAACAGACAGTGATGGAAACGATGTACCCTCCTACCAGGTTTACGTGGTCATAGCATGGCTACGCCAACTGGGAGTTGTCGAACGGAACGGAAACGATGGCTACACGGTCAAGCAAACCGATGTAGTCGACTCAGCAATAGAAAAAACGTGGATTGCAACCCCGGAGAAGTTGAGATGACTAAGATGAAGAACGAAGAGATCAAGACATTCGCACTCTCGCTTCTCGAAGCCGATACCGAGGCTCAAGTAAGAAAGATTCTCACCGACTCCGGTTTCTGGAATGACCAAAAGTCGTGGCGGCTCTACGGAGACACGGATGGGAATTATTCGACTATTGGAAACCAACAGAGCCGGCCAGAAGCTGCTCTTGTTGAGAAAGTAGTCAACTCCGTAGATGCGCGCCTCTTAGCCGAGTGCAGACGTCGCGGAATAGATCCAGAATCTGCAGATGCGCCTCAGAGCATAACCGACGCCGTCGCCGCCTTTTTTGAACCGGGAAACAAACCTGCCGGACAGGGCGGGCACCTGAAGGACTGGCCGCAGGAGCGTCAACTAACTCAAGCCAAGTTCATCACGATTGCGGTGACCGGAGAGACCCGCGCCGGGGGTAATAAAGCAAGTATCACCATCGCCGACCAAGGAGAAGGACAGACACCGTTGCGCGTGCCCGACACGTTCCTGTCAATCAATCGTAAGAACAAGCTCCGGATCCCATTCGTCCAAGGCAAATTCAATATGGGAGGTACCGGGGCCTTGAAGTTTTGCGGAACAGACAACATTCAGCTTCTCATTACAAAGCGTGACCCGGAGATCGTCAAACAAGGTAAAGAAACCGACAAAGGCGCTGAGCAGTGGAGCGTCACAGTGGTACGGCGGGAACGCCCGCCAATTGGTGTGGGACAGGTTCGCAGCTCCGTGTATCGATTTCTCGCTCCCGTGGGAAGCGGCGCGAAGCCCAACAATGGTGACATCCTCTCCTTCACGGCGAACGCCCTTCCATTGTTTCCAGAGCACAATGAACCTTACAAGCGCGATGTGAGCTTCGGTTCCGCAATAAAGCTTTACGAATACGACATGAAGGGTTTCGCGAGCCAGGCGCTGATGAAAGATGGACTTCTCTTTCGGCTAGAACTTTTGCTACCGGGGATCGCACTGCCGGTCAGAGTTCACGAATGCCGGCCGTACCGCGGCGTTGTCGAGCGCAGTTTCGAAAACTCAATGGTTGGACTTCTGTCGAGACTCCAAACGGGTAGAGGGGGAAATCTAGAGGAGGGCTACCCGACTTCCGTTCAGATCAAAGTACGAGGGGAAGAAATGGTCGCCCAAATCTTCGCTTTCAAAGATGACAGGGCGAAGACATATGCAGCGAGTGAAGGAATCATTTTCACGATGAATGGCCAGACTCATGGGTGGCTCCCACGAACGTTTTTTCAACGCCGCAGAGTAAAAATGCAGCGGATCGCGGAGTCCCTCCTCGTCGTTGTGGATTGCTCCGCGCTCTCTGTCGGTGCGAGAGAGGACCTTTTCATGAATTCGCGCGATCGGTTGAGTAATGGTGAGCTGCGCAAAGCAGTCGAAGAGGAATTGGAAGATGCACTTGGCCGCCACCCAGGACTGCGTGAGCTTCAGGAGCGCAGGCGCTCTAGCGAGATCTCAGATCGTCTTTCCGAGTCAAAACCGCTAGAAGAGGTACTTAGTTCTATTCTGAAAACCTCTCCCAGCCTGGCATCGCTGTTTCTCAGTGGCCAACGCCTCAACAGACCAGAGAGGCAGCAGCCAGGTACGGGCAATGGCGCGGGCGGTGGAGGTGCGGACAATGGCAGTGGAACGTTTGAAGGGCGCCCACATCCAACATTCTTCAGATTCCATGAAAAACCAAATGCGTTCGAACTCGCGCGAAACGCTGAGATAGGGAGACGTTGCCGTATCCGCTTCGACACCGATGTGGAGAATGATTATTTCTCCCGCGAGGACGTACGAGGCAAATACTATGTCGAGGTTTTGGATGGAACTCTCGAGGGAATTGAGCTCGACCACAACATCACGTTGCACAATGGTGTCGCTAATTGGAGTATCAACCTACCTCCAGATCAGCTTTCCATTGGCGGTAATGTCACGCTCGCATGCACTGTCGAGGACGACACGTTGATCGAACCATTTGTAAACGTCGCTCGGCTTCGTCTAACCGCCGCGACCAAGGGAGGCAACGGAAGCGGAACTCGTACCAGCCGGAAGGGCTCGGGAAATGGCGCCGGTTCGGAATCGGGCACAGGGAAAGACTCCAAGGGCCCGCTCTCAAGCGGCGGCATTGCAATGCCGAATATCATTCGCGTCCACAGGGATGACGAATTCTGGAAAAGGTATAAGTTCGACGAGAAAGATGGGTGCCACGTAGTTGAGGAGGCTACGACCGACGGGAAAGACCATGCATTCACCTTCTACGTGAACGTCGACAACATCTTTCTTCGAAATGACATGAAAGGAAAACCTGACACGGTGCGTCTAGCAGAAGCGAAGTTTACGTACGGCAATGTTTTGATTGGGCTTGCGCTAATACATGACAGCAGAACAAAAGCAAAATCACCAGCAACCGTCAACGGACGTTCAGACGACGCACCTTCAATCGTTGATGAAGTCCGATCCGTCACGAGGGCCCTAGGCCCGTTCATCGTGCCGATGATTGATAACCTCGGCGCTCTTACCGACGAGCAGGTAACTGGCCTTGCGATGCAAGGAGATGAGGATTAGACAGCGGTGTGTAAAAGGACAACCTCCCGTGCGGACGCCGTCTGCCCTTTGACGGATGCGTGCCAGGCGCGGCTGGGAACGGAACGCCACATACGGCGGCGCAAGCGTGGGAATTCCATAAAACCCGCGTGCCGCATGGCTTCCAGGTAACGAGGCAAGGCATATCGTGGCCGAGCGAAGGCAACCATCTGAGCGAAGACGCCGCCGTCGCGAACAGCAGCACGAATCGACAGTAGTCCCTTGCTGAGATTCTCGAAGTAATCATCGGAGTTTCTGTTACGCCGGTCTCCCATGTTGTAGTACGACGAGCCTTCCCCATCTCGCGTCGCGGAAATCCAATATGGGGCGTTGGTTTCTTTGCGACCATCCACTTGCCAGCGATGGTAAAGGATATGGATGCCGGGGTATGGCGGACTTGTAACTACCATGTCGGCTTTCCGACCATCTTGGAAGGGGAACTCGGTCGCGATTCGATCGGCTGAACAGACTGAGAGTCTCGGTCTTCTGGATCCGGGGGGAAGGCAGGACTGGTATTCAACAAGACCTTGTAGCATCTCATGAACGAAGAATTGCAGTTTGAGACGGAATGCCTCGCTGGCAACCGGCAGCTTCCTTCCGTTAAGCGCCCATTGGCCTGCCCGTAAAAGTGCGCAACGCCCAAATCGTCGGGTGGGCCCATCAGGGAGTTGAGGGAGCGTGTCCAATGCGAGCGCAGTGAGCTTCCTTATTGGCCGGGCGTTCGGCAGGTGCAGGTTGCGTGTCTCATGATCCTTGCTCGTCGATTGACCCGCGAGACTATCGGCGTATCGGAGCTGTGGCACTACTTCGTCGGCCCAACACTGTAATGCAAAAATTTGCGAAGCCTTGAGGGGCGTTGTTTTTACTCGGCAAATGAACACAGCGAGAGCGTTGATATCGCTACCGACAGCAATCCGTCCAAGGCGGCAAGCCTCAACAATTGAGGTACCACCGCCCATAAACGGATCGAGGACAATGTCGCCTGGTTTTGAGAAAGCTGTTATCGCGGCACTTGCAAACTGAGGCGAAAACCGAGCTGGATATCGGTAAAATGAGTGCGTGAGGCCCGAGACCCGACGCTCGTCCCTTGCGGCGAGCCTTATGGTGGCCAGGTGGCTCAATGGTTCATCCAGCGGCAATTCGAGAGGTCGGTCGGTTTTTCTCACCCGGCAAAATCGCATAATTGTGTTGTCATGTCGATAGTTAATCAACGCGCACATCATCTATTTCGCTGCCGAAGTCTCTGACGGGGGCAAGGCAGCGCCTGTGAGATGCCTCGCTCTCCGTGGGACTTCCTGAAGCCGCAGCCGTTAGGGTCCACTCAACGCCTTTCACACGAGCGATACCACGACGCTGAGAGCCCGGTCAATCATGCCGCCGCTACCACCATGTTGCCGAAGAGATAGAAGGGAACGGCCCCTCCGCAGCTCGGTCTCGCTCAAAGTGCGGTGTCAAGGACATAGCCTAAGGTTGATCCACAAATGCCTGAGCGCGGCGAATAAAGCTCGAGTAAGTCTTGTCCAGCCTGCTGCTGTTGGAGGGCAACAACTTCTCGCATTCTTACTTTGTGTGATCCAACGCCTGATCAGGAATCGGCCTGCTCATTCGAATATCCGAGTTACTGCTGACACTAAACTCCGTTAGCCGAAGCGCTGCGATCGTCACCTCGCTTGGCTTCGCGACCGTGTGCCTCCTCAGGCATGACCATCCAAGGGCTCATATCTGAAATCGCTCCTCCAGAACCCATACCTTAAGAGCGAAGTACAGGCGAATCATTGTGGGGTAGTCTTCCGGCCAAACCACCGCTACAAGGGCATTTCCATCATTGCCCTTAGTCAGGGCAACGGTCTGCTTCAAGCGAATCCGATATTGATACTGCTTCAGCCAGTGAGGGAAGTGAGAACGCGCACCACGGCTTAGAGTGTGCTTCGTGCGGACGCCGCTCGGGTCAGCGAGGCTGATCTTGCAGTAACGTCGATCTCTGTATGGCAACCGAGTTGCACGCACAAATACCAGGGAACGACGATCTAGACCCGCCCAAGTTCTCTTTCCTGGGACTTGCCTGGGCTGCACCACAACGGACCCGATTCCCCGTTTAGGCACTCGCACAGCAACGGTCCAATTATTCAGGGATGGAAAATTCAGATCGCGCACCTCGTACAAATGGTCGTGACCGTGAACAGTCCTCCCGGCAAACTGCCATGAAGCGCGGCCGGCGTTTGCAAGAGTGATCTGTAAGTTAGAGATTCTGTATCGTTTGCGGCTACCCATCAGGTTACCTCTGAAGTACACGCACGGCAGCGTGAGAAGTTATGGGCGAACAATTGCTATCGGTTCGCCGGTCGTTGATGTCGCAGCGCTAACTGAAAGCCCCAATTTTTCTACAAGGAGTTCGGCGCGTACCTCGTAATAGCCCGGCCGTTCTCGATCAAGGAGATCAAGAAACTCTTCCGACATGGTTGATTGAAGCCAAAGCAAGTCTTTGAGCGCGCGACCATCAAAACCGCGCAGATCGAATTTTAAGAAATGTGATTCGGGAACGTACCGTTTCTCCATCGAGGCAACTGCGGGCTCGCCGAGCCGTACAATTTCACTTAGAAGAGTGTCGGAGAAGAATTCGCCTGCACAGGGTTTTGCGGCCAAGGCCAAGAGCATCGGCAAAGGTATGTGGCTTGGATACACCGCAATGATTCCATACAGGTAACAGTAGGCTCGGATGCTTTCATCCAATGCGGTAGACGAGACGAGTATGCGCCAGTGCGGACCCTTCTCTTTTCTTCTGCATCGGTCAACATAGAGATCGAACGTTTTCCGGTCAAAGACGCAAATGTCCGACTTGCTAGGACTCGAACTGCTGTACGATTTCGTTTCAACCAAGATCACCCCGCCATCGCGCGCGCCTGCGCCATCGATCTCGTGCCGAAGTCCCGACGCAGACCCGTGTCCGAATAATCGCAGTTGACCGGCAGCTTGGTGGATCCAAGTATGGTCCCCCAGCGACCGTGCCGCCCACTTTTCCCAAATCCTGCCTCTCAACCATCCCTCTAGTTGAGGAACGTGAAAGCGTGCCAGCAAGTAGGTGTCTTCGACAAAACTCTCCAGCCATTTCACCTTACGGTTTAGGTAAGGAGATCATCGACAGCACGAGCATCCCTAGGTTCGACCGACTCGCGTCGCCGATTCGTGAATGTTGTCGCCGCGTCTAGTCCAAGCAGGCTTTGGACAAACAGCCGGTCGATCTGCGGTATCTCTTGGTCAGCGGCCCGGTCAAAGAGCTTGTGCGCGAACGAGAGTAAGAGCCCTGGACGCCCGCCGGAACGTTCGAGCAACAGCGGCAGCACGCTCTCGGTGAAAGGCGCAATTGTACCTGTGGGGCCATCTTCGCGAAGCTCGTCGAGATAGGTCATCAAGAGGTCACGGACTTGGCTCGTCTCCTGAATTCCCCGAAGCACGACTACCGATCCCTCATTGCTGTGATCCTCCGGATCGAAGCTTGGAAGCCTGTTCTGGACCCAGAAGTCAATGAGTGCGTCGGATGCACGAATGTGGAAGGTGAAAACGAAATGAACGCGTCCCACGAAGGGCACCATCTCAGCTATTACATCACGAAGCCGACCTACTTCTCGGCTACGTTTTGCTTTGGTAACAGTCTGATTGGTTGCAAGGTCCTCGAGCTGATCCACGAGGACAAAGAAGTGCTTGATACCAGCAGCCGCCGCCAAGGAAAAAGCAAAATCAAAGTACGCGAGGCCGTTACGAACACGGCTTGCCGGAGAGACCTCTCCGAGGAAAGCCGCAAAATCGCTATCGCTTCCGTCACAAAACGCATCGAGTGCGTCGGCTCGGAGTGGCGGAAGCGTCGCCCCAAGATTCCTGCGTGTCGCCTGAAGGACGGTCCTCAGCCCCTCTGCATCGCCAGCCGCAAGCCCGTTGGCATCGCGAATTTTTCCACGAAGTGTGTCTAGAACTGCAATTCCACTTGGAGAGTATTTTGGATCTGCGAGATACTCGACCGCTGCGAACAAGATTGGGTAAATACCTGTTACGTCGGTCGTAGTCAGTGAGGCGTATGCGGCCAGCGCGGGGTGTTTCGACAATCGATCCTCGCGCATGCCGGCTGAAATCAGGACCGCCGATCCAAAATCAGCATTTATCATTTTTGCCGCATTTTTCAATAGCGTTGTCTTACCGAATCCTGTGTCTTCGCCGGAGGGGCCTTTTGACCAGAGGTAGCCGAACCCACGGCGATCCATGGCCGCGCCGTAAATGAGGCGGGAAAAAAACAGCTCTTGCTCATCGGCAAATACGCCTGGGCTGTACGGCTCGTTTCCCTGATGGATCGCTTCGGACGGAAATGGATTGCCCTCGATGCCCCAAGCTTCCTGCATATGTCGATATTTACTCAAGGTTGGCTCCCTTCAGGTTTGATGAGAATTACGCTGAATCGTCGTGAACCCAATCGAAACGGAGTTTCCGATGACGCTTGCCTTCCTGTTCCCAACGCCAGCTCGACCCGGAGTCCAGCTGACCGAGTACCGTCGGCCAGGTCAGCTATGATCCGCTCTACGATCGGATCATTCACGCGAAGACGAAAAGCAGCCGTCGCTCTCACTTCATAGATCTGCAAGTACGGAAACTGAACGCCATTTCCTCCAAGAGACGTTGCCCGGCTGCTGGCGATGTCACGATACACCTCGCTCAATACCCTAGGAACTTCAACCTCAACATCCTTTAACTTGTGGCGTACGACGTTCAGGGTGCCGCCATCGTCGCAAATATCTGCCGTGCTCCAGACCGACCGCCCATCAGCGTTGTGGACGTACCGACTTTCATTCATGATGAATAGCTGACGCCCCCAGCTCACAAGAATATTGAATGTTGTCGCATCAAACCTCAGCCCTCTGGATTCGAGTGCGACTACTACCAATGCATCCAGTACTGTGTCGAGGATGTCCCTGGGGGTCGGGGAGGACTCAGCGGGAAAACGTCTCGCGATCCAGTCGCGGACATGCGAAACGGCGCGTTCATCCGCAACCACAGCTGTCCTCATTCCTTCCCGGATCCGTTTGGCGGCATCAGCACCCAATGCTGCGGTCCATGAGGGGCCCGACTGTCTGAAATTCTTTAGATCTTCCTCGGTGTATTCAGGGATCAGAAGCGGACCTTCTTCTAGGAGTTCGCACAGCGACGAGAGATGCGGATGTTGACGAACGAGGACTGGAGTCACCGCACCTCGAAATTTCGACTCGTCCCCTTGGACTTCCTCAATGATCGCCCTCCCGGCATTGGTGAGTCGGTAGATGGTTTCGCGGTGCGCATCTACCGCAGTTCGCTTCGAAGGAACGGACCTATGCTCTATGAGCTCAAGTCGCATGAGTTCACCCAAGGCATCCGCAGTCGGCGACCACAGAGTGTAGGCATCGTCAACGCGTGAGGCCGTCGTCCTCCTCCCGATCTCTCTTCCCACTCGGCGGAGCGTTGCACGAAGCTCGTCGAAGCTCTGACCTTCCACAATTCCCTCAAGGATCGCATGGAAGTACCGAATGTGTTGAACCCGTGGGATTGTATCTCGAATTGCCGAATCGACCATATACCAAGTATAAGTGTTTTGAGGCAATCAGGCAAGGGCTCTCTTTCGAGAGAGCCCTTGCACAATGTCGGCTATTGATTGGCCTAGCGTCATTGGATACGCGAACTCGCCATCGCACCGGGAACGCATGGCGCAAGGCAACAAGCCGGTATTAGTATCGTCTGGCCCGGCCGGATCGAGATCGCTTTGATCGGCGGAGAGGCGCTCGCTGGTTTTCTTCCCCAGCCTCTTTGGGATCCGAGCGTTTCCTGGCTGAAGAGTCACAGAACCACCAAAGGACGGATCCTCGCGTGTGATTTCTACATCTCGGGGCCGAGCACGCTACGCCCGTTACGGGCGGCTATGGCAAGCTTGCGCGGCTCAGCCGCAACCCTGCGATCCACCTCACGATCCCGCGGCTGCCTGTCGTTCTCGGTATTCGATAAGGATTTCAGCGGCCAGCACGGGGTAACGGTCATTCCCGCCTGATACATGGTGGCGTTCGTCCAACTTGTGCGAGCATCCGCTCGTCGAAGACGTCACGCCGACCGCGTCATGCTCTAATCTGCTGCAGTCGGCCTCTTCGCTGCGCTCGCGATAGTGAGCCGATGAAGCGCAACGAGGTCTTCGACACTCAGTGAACTGCCCACATATCCGCCGGCCAGCACGAAGGCGACAGGAATCCTCCGCCTCTCACACCAGCCGAATACAAGGCGTTCGCGCCCTCTGAGAATCTCTGCATCGATCCCCGTCATTCCACCAACCGGGCAATTCTCATGCGGGTCCATCCCCGCATTGTAGATACAGAGATCGAACACCGGACCGTTCGCCTCGAGCTCCTCAAGCCGCCTTTCTATGGTAGGGAGGTAGTTGCTCGCAGATTGGACAATGTCGAGTGATGTCCGCTCACCTGGCTCATAGCTGTCGAACGACGCGACCGACACATCCAGCTGCCATGTGCGCGAATCGCCGGCGATGAGCGAGTGAGTCCCTCCGCCACAGTGCGCGTCGAGATCCAGTATCAGAATCGACTTCGCACCCGCGGCGATTGCGGCCTTCGCCCCAATCACCAGGCCATTGAAGGTGCAATTCCCGTCCCCGCCGTTTCGACGCGCGTGATGCAGCCCACTCGATAACGATCCCGACACACGGTTCTTCAATGCATCGAATACCGCCGCACCCACTCCCCCATTCGAGGCGAGAACCATGTCCCACAGGCCGTGATCCCAGCCAAACCCCTGAGATTCCGCAGCCTCTCGTGGCTCACCTGTCTGAATCGCACACACATAAGCTGGGTCGTGAACTTCCGCCACCTGCTCGAATGCCAGCGGCTCGGGCTCGACTAGCGCGACGCCACTGAGCGGATTTCGCCTGAGCGAATCAGCAATCCATCCCGCCTTCCGAGTAGTCGAATACTCGTGCGCCGCAAGCGTGTAGGCCGGCGAGTGGTATACAGAGATCACTGCTTCGACGGTAAATGGGGTAATCGGGAACCTCCGGAATGCGTCATGGGAAATGAGTATATGGCGGGATGGCTGATTCAGCGGCATCCGTTCGTGTCCGCCGCCTTCATGATTCAGGCGACGACGAGGACTACAGCGCCATGACGCCCGCGGAGCGTCTGGGAATGATGTGGCAGCTCGCACTCGATGCGTGGGCTTTCAAGGGGCTCGAGAATGCTGAATCCCAATTTTCGCGACATCTTGTCCGCGTTCAACGCCGAGGGCGTTGACTATCTCCTCGTCGGCGCCTACGCCGTAGCCGCGCACGGTCTGCCCCGCGCGACGGGCGACATCGATCTGTGGATTCGCGCCACACCCGAAAACGCAAGACGAGCCTGGGACGCGCTGGCACTGTTTGGGGCACCAACCGATCAATTCTCCATGACTGATCTCAATCTTCGGTGGTCGTTATCCAGATCGACGTCAGCCCGGACGAATCGATGTGCTCACGTCAATGATGGAGTGGACTTCTACACAGCGTGGCGGAACCGTGTCGCTGTCGAGGTCGATGGGCTGAAGGTTCAAACGCTCAGCCGACAGCATCTGATTACCAACAAACGCTCGGCAGGCCGGCCTCAGGATCTCGCCGATGCGGCGCGACTGTCGGAGATGCGCTAATACCGGAAGACGCCCCACTTGTACCATGCCCATATCCAGTTGCCGAGCCAACCATTGCACGGGCTTCCCAAAGCCACACTACCCTACAGGCCGAGAAGCACTCGCAGGATGTACTGTACCTGGTCAATCCTCGGGTAGGTCAGATCGCCCCTGTACTTGATAAGCCTTTCGATTGAAACGGAACGAATATCCTCGACCTTGATGTAGCTGTCCACATCGAGCCCTGCTTCGCCTTTGGGGACAAACACATGCGACGTGATATTCTTATGACGCTTAGTGATGGGGATCACGATGGCAAGTTCGGCTGGACCGTGATTGAACTTGTCTACCGAGATGATCATCGCAGGCCGCGACCCCGATTGCTCCCGGCCTTTTAAAGGGTCGAGCCCAACCTGCCAGACTTCTCCCCGTGACGGACGCTGGCGTTGGCGGCCACTCACTCGTCAATGCCATCCGCGAGGGTGTGTTCCCACAGTTGACGCTCCCTCTTTTCAATCGCCCATTCCGATTGGTCAGCTTTCAGCTTCGCATAACCTGCGTTGATACCGTCGAGCAGGGCCTCGCGCTGATATGTGCTGAGGGCTTCATGAATGATTTCCTGGTGCCCCTTGCCCGTTCGCGCCGAGAGCGCTTGAAGCACCCGGTGGTCGCTTTCAGAAATTCGTGTCGTTGGCATTTGCATATCCCGTTGCTACACTTGGGTCTACAATAGTGTGAACGATCTTGTCAACGGCCCTTACGCGGCCATCGACGCCACACTGATGCTCACACGATGCAGCGCAACGAGATCGTCCTGCTTCATCGCCCCGCCGATGTAACCGCCTGCGATGGCAAATGCGAGGGGGATTCGTCGCGACGTGAACCACCCGAACACCAGCTCCTCCCTCTCACGCAAGATCGCCGCATCGATCCCCCACAATCCACCGATCCCGCAATGCTCATGCGGATCCATCCCGGAATTGTACAGGCAGATTCCCGGCTTCCACCCACTGCTGCCGAGGTCCGAAAGCCGACGCTCGATAGCGCCGAGATATTCGCCGGCCGAAACCACCATGTCGAGGGTGCTCGACCCTGCCGGCCGATAATGATCGAACAGGTTTACCGACACGTCGATCTGCCTGATCCGCGCATCGGCCCGGATCAGCGAGTGAGTGCCCCCGCCACAGTGCGCGTCGAGATCGAGAATCACAACTGACTCCGCGCCCGCTGCCAGAGCTGCCTTCGCCGCCAGTGCCAAACCGTTGAAGGTGCAGAACCCGCTGCCTTGATCGTATCGCGCATGATGAAGCCCGCCGGACAGCGACCCTGCAACTCCATCCGTCATCGCCTGAAGCCTTGCGGCAACGAGACCACCGGTTGACGCCGTCACCGACTGCCACATCCCCGCATCCCACGCGAACCCCTGACTCTCGGCCAGGCTGCGGGGCTCTCCGGTCTGCACCGCGGTCACATACGCAGGATCGTGAACCGCGGCAACCTCATCGAACGTGACCGATCGAGGCGCGACGATCTCCACCCCTTCGATCGGATCCGCGAGAAGCGACTCGGCAATCCATCCTGACTTCCGCATGGTGTCGAAGGATTCGGCAGCCGCCACATAATCGGGCGAATAGAAGAGTTTCATTACTCAACGTGCCTCGAGTCCGTCCAGCACAATCCCCATTACCTGGCGCGCGTGCGCCATCCGATCGATTCGCGCGCCGAGTCCCTCGTCGATGAACTGCCTGGCGAGTCCGTGCGCCGCCGCTGTCGCGGCTCTTGCAAGATCGTCAGCCTTCCCGGCGCGGAATACACCTTCGGCCTGGCCATCCCGGACGATGTCGACGAAAACGCCAAACCCCTTCGCCTTGAGTTGAGACAGGGTGGTGAAGTCGTCCACGCCCTTCCGGGATCGCGGAAGATTATTCAGCCGCTCGGCCAGCTCGGGAGCGTACATGGTGCGGTAAAGACCGCGGCTCTCGAGCGCAAACTCGACGTTTGCCAGACAGGCTGCAAGCAACTTCTCGGAGGGCTTTCGCCGGGCGCGTACAGCCGCCTCGATGCTCTCGTACATCTGCTCGAACCCGGCCGCGGCGACGGCAGCGGCTAACGCCAGCCGGTCGGGGAAATAGTGAGCCGGCGCGGCATGACTCACCCCCACCCCCCGCGCGACCTCCCGCGCCGACAGACCGGCGATGCCAAGTGGTTCTACCTGCCGCAGCGCCTCGGCGACGAGGTCACCGCGAAGCTGTTCGCCCCAGTGGTACGGCTTCTTCTGAGAATCTTTCGGTGCCATCGCTTGCCGGTTTGAGGATAATGGAAGTGTAGCACGACGTGATCATCTTGACAACGGAAAGATTAGCCGTTAGACTCATCTAGTCAATGCCTAGATAGAGAGTGACTGTCAGACCCCCTTTGCACATTGGAGTATCGACAGAACGTCCCGGAGGACGAATGACCACGCTTAAAGACGTCACACCCCGTGTTCGCGTAGGACCAGGAATCGAGCGCCATAACCTCACGATCTTCCCGCTCTTCGCCGAAGACGCGGTCAATCCCGCACAATACCTCCCCGTCGGCAGCGCTCTCCGCGCCGGCTCGGCCAGGATCACCGAGATCTCCGAAGGCGGCAGCGTTCCGACGCTCGCCCTCGAGAACCTCGCCGACATCCCCGTCCTCATCATCGACGGCGAAGAGCTCCTCGGCGCCCGCCAGAACCGCATCTCCAACCTCACCGTTCTTGCGCCAGGCAAGCAGACACTCCCCCTCCCCGTTTCCTGCGTGGAGCGAGGTCGCTGGAGCTACAAGTCACGCGAGTTCGCCGAGTCGCCCGATATGATGTTCAGCGTGGGGCGGGCGAAGAAGGCACGCGCCGTGTCGCGCAACATCGCCATGCACAACTCGCGCGACAGTGACCAGGGATCGGTGTGGGAAGACATCGACATGCTCTCCTCCAAGCTCGGCTACGCATCACCGACCGCCGCGATGCAGGACGTCTATGAAAACAGGCGCACGTCGATCGAGGAATATGTTCACGATGTGAGCGTCGCCGATGGACAGGTCGGGGCAATCTTTGCGATCAACGGCGCCGCTGCGGGAATGGAGCTGTTCGATTCGACAGATACGCTGCGCACATATCTTCCGAAGATTCTCCGCAGCTACGCACTCGACGCGCTCGCGAGCCAGACTTTGTTGCCCGCAAAGGCGGAGGATGCGGAGGCGGCGCGGCTCCTCGAGTCGATCCTCGCCCTCGACGCGAAATCATTCCCCGCCATCGGACTCGGCGAAGACCTTCGTCTAGATTCGCCGGAGATCACCGGTGGAGCGCTCACCCAGAACGGTCGGGTGATTCACCTCGCGGCATTCCAGACTGCTCCGCCGCGAAAAAGGTGAACATTGAGGCAGCAGCTGCGCATCCGCCTCGGAGAGTTCTAGCCGATTAGATAGCCGAGCGAACGCGCATTCTCGGAGACTCGCTTGTCGCGCGTGACAAACATCACCACCTGAGGCGGTTCGCCGAGCAGTTCGGCAGTCGCGATATGGATCGCATCGAGCGTTCGTATCGGCTCGATCGGAAATGGCCGACCCGCCCGCACCAGAACTTCGTCCGATACATCGACGATTTCGCATCGGCGTCGAAAAGTCAGCAAGCCACGAATTGCGTCGCGCTCCTCCGCTTCACTGAGCCTGCCCGAAACTCGTGCACGAGCCAGTGCGCGATTTGCTTCTGCGAACGTCAGCGCCGAAGTGACCAGGCGGTCCGCCGCACGCATCCTTTGAATAGCCGACGCGTCACCTTCCAGCAACGCCGCCAGGAGAGCACTCGATTCTACGTACACCGTCGGCTCGCGCAGCCTTTCTGCTACACGTGCTGCCTTGCGAGCAGGGGTCTCCTTACCCGACGACGTCTTAGCCATCGCCACGATCTTCTTCGATCATTGTGGCGGCTGTTCCTGGCGGTAGTCGCAAGCGTGGGAAGTCCGCAAGAGGATCGCCTTGCTCCAGCGCCGGGCGGATTACCCCTGACGCAATCAGCTCGTCGTAACGCGACACTGTTGGCCGCGCCGCGGCGGGCGGCACCAGCTCAGCGACGACGCGGCCGCGGTCGGTGACAATCACCCGTTTGCCCGCGCCGGCCAGGCGCACGTAGCGACTGAGGTTGTTTTTCAGCTCACGAATGCCAACGGAGGTCATGTACAAGAATGTAGTCTCATGTGGCTACATTCGACAAGGACCGGGAAAGCCGTGTGTGCTCTGATGGCAGATCGGTAAGGCAGGCGCGGCGAGCGCAACGTTGGCTCCTGACTCCGGCACTGCCGCCGCGAGATCTTCCACCAGGCGCTCCAGCCGACGGCTGTAGTGCCCGCGGCACGTTCTTCCGGCCCGGCCGGCCGCCGATAGCCAAACGGCCCGCAGCCGGAAGGATTAGTTATGCCCCACCGATCCGCCACTCT